>NZ_JBWVSU010000017.1:0-43559 GCF_056642055.1 Acinetobacter sp. 129952
AACCTCTTAGCGCTGATGGTAGTGTGGGGTTACCCATGTGAGAGTAAGTCATCGCCAGCTCATTATTCGAAAGTCCCCCTCCGCCAAGGCAGAGGGGGATTTTTTTATGCGTGGGATTTGGTCAAATAACTGTTGTTTATCTAATTTCCATAAGAATTTAATAGGTACTCATCTTTTTATAAGTAGTATTTGGGCTGCTAGAGCTGCCTAAGCTAAGTACATAGAAGTATTGCTGATTCCTGTTGATCTTATGGGATTTTAAGCCTCGAGTGTTTAATCTAAAAGAGTTCACAGGCTGATCTTATAAATCTTAGCAAATAAAAAACTAGCGAATCGCTGGTTTTTTATTGCAAACTATCTTAGCCGAATACATATCTCATGGCTGAGATTAATAGGTTGTAGATATACTTTCAGGTTAAAGATTTTAATGGGCACAATTAGCAATTACTATTTACCAAATATTAAATAAAATAGCCTAAGCATAGTTGAGTTACCTCTCTTTATTCAGTCATTAGAGAGAGTCTTTCAGCATTTTTTTATGTTGTTTTACTTGTTTGGCATAACGTTTACCTTGTTTACGCATTTTACGATTATTTTCATAACCCGACGGACCTACATTATAATAGGCGAGCGCTTTCTTCCAGTCACCGGATGATTGATTATATTTAGAAAGAATATATGTACCACATTGGATATTACTGCTTTCATTGTATAAATCACCTGGACAAGTTTGTTGCCAATATCTCGGAATCACTTGCATCAAGCCTACCGCACCTGCTGGCGAAGTTGCTTGGCTACGATAAGTAGATTCCTGACGAATCACAGCCGCCACTAGAAGCGGATCTACACCCTGATTTTGTGCATGTTGAACAATTAAAGGTGAAACACGATTAGCTGTACTGGATGGGGTAGAATAAGCAGTTTGAATGCCTTTAGACAGCTTAGCTGCGCGTTTTTCTACCGAGCCTCCGCCCAAGGATGAGCAACCCGCAAAAAGAAAAGTGCCCAATAAAATAGAAGAAAATTTAAAAGAATGAGAATTAAATAGTGAACATTTAGATTTAATTGGATTTAATAGATGAGAAAAAAACAAACTGTGAATTCCATGCCTGAATAAACGTATTTTGATGTTAGGCAGCCTATATACAAGAGTCAAGCTTGCTGCTGATGAAAGCACTTTATTAATGTACAAATTTTATCTATCTACTAAAAAATCTCTAAGTTGAAAGGTTTTTCAGCATCCAGATTTCACAGGCTTCACTATGTCCGGTATTGCCTTGAGGATGATCAAGATGCTGAAAACCTAATTTTTCATAAAGTTTCACCGCTTGCCAAAGCGCTTTAGTTGTTTCTAGATAGACTGACTTAATCTGATGAGCCTGTGCAAATTCACAGGATAGTTCTAGAATTTTCTTGGCAAAACCCTGCTGACGGATTTCAGGTAAAAAGTACATCTTCTGAATTTCTAAAATAGTTGCATCACTTTTTAAGGGCGCAATTCCACCACCACCGTAAATTTTATTTTGTTGATCTACAACAACCCAGTAAGCTGATTCCGGTTGCTGATAAACTTGATATAGTTCATCTAGAATAGAATCACCTACGGCAAAACCAGATTCTGCTGCCAGTCCAAACTCTTGGGAAACACCACGAATAATGCTTGCAATTTGAGCATTATCTTCAGGCTGAATAGGACGAATAGAGTACATATTGGACTGATTTTATTTTGAAAAAACGATGAATTTTTATAACGCTAAATGCTTAAAAAAGCCATCGTTTATTCAATTTAGATAAGTTTAATTCGCTATTTAATGAGCAATCATTATTTTAATTCGCTCGATGATTTTCCTAATTCCCGACGGGCAATAATCAGTTGCTGAATTTGCTGGGTGCCTTCAAAAATATCCAGAATCTTGGAATCACGCGCCCATTTTTCCAAAAGTTCAGTTTCGTTATAACCAATGGCTGCTGCCAGTTCGACACATTTTAAGGTAATTTCATTACCGATCCGACCGGCCTTGGCTTTGGCAATAGAGGCTTCACGTGAATTTGGTTTGTGATTATCGGCCATCCAGGCGGCCTTCAGCATCAGCAAGCGTGCTGCTTCCCATTCAGCTTCCATACGATAGATTTGTGCTGCGATATTAGAGCTTTGTAAATACGGTGTGGTATAAGTGGAGTCCAGCTGATCCTTAAAAATCTCCTTGATGCGTTCCAGCGAGGCTTTCGCACAACCAATCGCCATGGCGGCGACCAGCGGGCGAGTATTATCAAAGGTTTCCATCACGCCAGCAAAGCCTTTAGCAACATCGATTTCTGCATGACCGAGCAGGTTTGCTGCAGGTACTCGACAGTTGATAAAGCTAATCGTGGCAGTATCGGATGATTTAATCCCTAATTTATGTTCCAGTCGTTCAACCTTCATTCCTGGAGTACCTTTGGTCACCACAAATGATTTAATGGCTGATCGCCCCAGCTTTTTATCCAGAGTGGCCCAAACGACCACTGCATCAGCACGCTCTCCAGAGGTCACAAAAATTTTCTCGCCATTCAGAATATAGTCATCACCGTCTTTAGTCGCAGTGGTACGAATCGCCGCAGAGTCTGAACCGCAACCTGACTCGGTAATCGCCATGGCCGCCCAAGTTCCATGAAAACGGTGCAATTGCTCCTCATTGGCAACGGCTGCAATGGCTGAATTTCCTAATCCTTGGCGTGGCATCGAGAGTAATAAGCCAGTATCGCCATAACACATTTCAATAATGCTCAGGGCAGTAGACATATTAATGCCATTTTTATTGCTGTTGTCTGCATCGCCCCGTTTATTCACCGCTGCACCAGCATTCATGTCTTCACTACCTTGGTTCATGCCATCCACGACTGAAGCTAGCATGTCTAGTTCTATCGGATAAGCATGTTCAGCCTTGTCGTATTTACGTGAAATCGGACGCAAAACATTGAGGGCAACTTCATGTGCTTGATCAATCAAAAGCTTAAATTTTTTTGGAGTTTGTAGATTCATCATTGTTCTTCTTTATGTTCTGATCAGGCATGTAAGCCAGAATGGAGAATGGCAGTGGCTCTCAGGTCTCTATACCAGCGTTCTACCGGATGTTCTTTAGTAAAACCATGACCACCCAAAATCTGTACACCATCGGTGCCTATTTTCATGGATTTTTCTGCGCAGAGCAGACGTGCCAAATAAGCCTCACGATGAAAAGCTTGACCGGATTCAGCCAGACTGGCGGCATTCATGATCAACATTTGCATAGCGTCAATTTCAATGGCCATATCAGCAATCATAAAGGCGACACTCTGACGATGAGAAATCGGTTCGCCAAAGGCAATACGGTCATTGGCGTATTGCACACAGTATTTTTTGACTGCTTCACAGGTGCCCACCGCCATCGCACACCACATTAAATTACCCAGATCAACAAAAGCTGCATAATCAAAATCTTTATCTCCCAGACGTTGAGCTGGAGTATTTTCAAATTTGAGCGTAACGGTTTCAGTGGCCTTTAAACCCATAGCCGGCGATTTTTTCGCAGTGATGGTACTGTCGCGTTGCACCACAAAGACCTCAGCTCTGCCATCCAGATCAGCACTGACCAGATACAGATCGGCACTTTCTCCCAAGAGCACTAAGGTCTTTTCACCCAGAATTAGATAATGTCCCTGATGTGCAACAGCCTTGGTTTTAAGTTGCTCCGGGTTAAACGCTGCTGTTTTTTCCTGTACTGCAAAGGTGGCCTTTAACTCAGGATTCTCTGCGAAAGCGCCCAGATATTCTGCCTGAATCTGCTCTGAGCCCCAGCGGGTAATGGCGTTAATGACACTAAAAGTCGAAAGTAAGCCAGCCGTCAGACTGAAATCACCCTGAGCCAAATGTTGAGCGATTAAAATATTGCTGACGATATTCTGTTCCGATGCAACGCCCTCCAATGCTTCAGGCAGGGCATAGAAATTCAAACCTAAATCAGTGCTGTATTGCGAGAGTTCATGGGGAAATAATTCATGCTGATCTGCATTATGCGCCAAGGGATACAGCACCTCTTGGGCAAATTGCTGCATGGCATTACAGGTCATTTGCTGCTCTTCAGTCAGATTCATATCAAATAAGGATTTAGACTGATGCGGGAGACGTTGTTTTTGAATCTTCTGGCCAGATTTCAGGATTTTCTGGGTTTGACTCAGTGTTTTGAATCCTGCTTTTGAACTTTGATAAAGCGATTTTTCAACAAATTTACGCAGTTTTAATTGGTCTAATACTTCGCTACCCGCGATTTTGGTCAGTATGGACAAGCCAAATCCTTGGGCTTTATTCACCATATTATTCATTCTGATTATCCTAAAGGTGTTGTCACGTCATTTTTTTAATACTGGCATGTGCTCAAATATAAAACTATGTCGGAGGTGACAAGATTAATTGACAATTTTTAGGTTTCGGAGATTGAAGGAAGGGATGAATAAATCAATGAAAATTAAGAGAAAGATAAAAATATAAAAAATCGAGTATGTCTAAAAATTGACCCGAATGACAAAATCATCCGGGTCTTTTTGATGCAGGTTTTATTTTAAGAGAGATGATGTTTAATCATGGCACGCACATTGGTTTTGGCATCAATCACGGTCATAAAGGTGTAAGCACCGATAAATTTACGGCTAATAAACATAAATTCTTTGGGTGGAACACTGAAATAACGTGAAGCCATAGATCTCGATGCCTGTTGCATCACACGGCTATGCAGCTGGCTTTTTTTCCAGTCATAGCGATTATGTTCATCCATGATGCCAGCTGGCAATTCTTGATTATTTAGCGGTGAACTAAACGCTTCGGTGGCCAGTAAAAAGACTTTGGCCATATCCGGTTTGATGCTTTGCGGAATCGAATCAAAAAACTCATAACCAGTCATCGCCTTGACCATCATATCCGAGTCATGATGATAGCCTGCCTGGATCAGGTTACGCGCAACACTGAGCAGATGCTGGTCAAACTGGCGGATCGCGCCAAAGTCGAGCAGAATGATCTTGTCGTGCACATCTGCGCCATTGCCCAGACGAACCAGATAATTACCAAAGTTCGGATCGGTTTGCATCTCGCCCCATTCGAAGATTTCACGCACTGCAATTTCCAGAGACGCTTCACCTAACAGGTTGCGGCGTTCTTGGGGCAGGGATAACATTACCGGGCTATTGATCGGCACACCACGTTCAAAAGTCATGCATAGCACACGATCTGAGCAATATTCATTAATAATGGTTGGGACGATATAACGAGGATCATCTTTTAAACGCGCCGCAAAACGACGCGTGGTATCTGCTTCAATCTGATAATTTACTTCACGGTGCATCATCTCACGGACTTCATCGAACCACTGGTCGAATTCGCGGGTCTGCGGCACGATGCGAGTCAATTTCAGCATGTTTTTAAACAGGCTCATATCCGAATCAATGGCTTCTGCCACACCCGGATACTGAATTTTTAACACCAGTTCCATGCCATCAGATTTTCGGGTAGCGCGATGTACCTGTGCCAAAGAAGCTGTGCCCAAAGGTTCATGATCAATGGTGAGATCGTCGAGTTTTGAACCGAGTTGTTGTTGTAACTGGGTCTTGATGGCTGGCCATGCCAATGCCACCGTCTGATTGTTCAGGGTATTTAGAGCTTGAGTGACTTCTTCTGGCAGAAAATGCTCACCATACAGTGCCATCATCTGGCCAATTTTAACGATAGAACCTTTTAGCTTGCCAATTTCTGCCACCAGATAATCAGCCTGTTCTTTCATGGCTTTTTTACGTTTCTTTTCTTTTTCTTCTTCACTTGAGAACATGGAGCTTGCACTAGAAGCCGCCCAACGCGTGCCTGCCAGCAAGGATGCCTTTGCGATCGATAAGCGTCGATCCATAGAGGAGGTTTTCAGTTGTTTAAGCTTATCGTTCTGATCTGACATGTAAACTCGATCCTTTCATCATCAGCATGAAGCAGAATAAATCATTGTAAGGGATAGTAGCGTTTCTGCACGTATTAAAAAAGTTTAAGCTGCTGAATTCATAGTAAAAGCTAGGCAAGCTTTCATTTATTCACCAACTTGTATCAGTTTAAACAGGGCATTATGCCATTTGAAATTGGATTTTTAATTCAGATCGTTGCTGTAACTGTTGTTTATTTGTTTGAATATGTTGATGAATCAGGCGCTGTACGCTGTCATGCATAAAGCCCAAAGCATAGCCTTTTACAATCACAATACTTGGCAAGCCAAAAAACAGATATTTAGCATCGTCCAGTGTCGCATCGGTAAATACGCCATGCTGCATTAAGGTCGACTGCAAAAAAACCTTTTCTTGCTGCACCTGACTGGAGGCTTGATCATTCCAGTAATTCTGGCGCATCGCCATAAGATTATTGTGCTTATAGCTCATAGATCTGGGCTCATTTGAAGATTGAATGCGGATTATATGTGGGTCATGTGCCAATTTTCAATTGTGCAACTGTTTAATCTTTCAGTCCGAGAAAGGCATAGGATTTTTGTCCGGACTGCGTTAATATCAGTGGATAATTTAAACAATATTGATTGTTAAACATTTATTGGGATTGTACCGGTTTCGGTCAAGGGGAAGTTATGCGTCTTGCATGGTTTTTAGTTGCAATTTTTGCGGGTACTGCGGTTCAGACACAAGCTGCTGTTGGGTATTCCAAGGAATATACACAGTGTATGAATTTTAGTTATGGCAATACACCCAAAGCGGAAAAATGCCTAGAAAAAGAGCTGAAAGTTCACAATAAGCGTCTGAAGAAAAACTATAAAACTTATCTAAAATTAAATCCGAATCAGACCGCCGCTATTCGCAGTCAGCATGTATTGTGGGAGCGAAAACTCTCTCAGCAATGTAATTTTAGAATGTCAGAAAAATATGCCAAACAGCAACAAGGCCAATGTATGCTGGCTTTGATTATGGATCAGGCCAATCTTTATCAATCCCGCTCTTATGCACCAGCTTCAAGATAAAGTGCCATAGTATTAGCATCGGCATTTAACAGAAACATCTCTGAATAAAGTAAACATTTATAATCATGATCGCTCACAAAAACAGGAATTTTATAATTTTTGTGGGCGTAGAGAATTCGTGTTTTTCATGCTTTAGCATTATAAAAGCAGGCAAAACAAGGTATCATAAGGCGTTTAAAAAAATGACCTTGGAGACGCCTTAAGTGGATCGACCGACTATTAGCCCTGAACATATGCAGGAAGCCGCTGAAAATTTAACCACCATTCGTGATTTTATTCGTTTTGGTGTGACAGCATTACGTCAATACGATGCACATTTGGGCCAAGGCACAGAAGATTATTTTGCTGAAAGTTCAGCGCTAGTGCTGCAAACCCTGTCGCTAGAATGGAAAGCGGACGCTGAAATTTTAGATGCCAAATTATTACCAAGTGAAAAAGCCGAATTTTTAAGTCTGCTGGAACGCCGTATTAATGAAAAAGTACCAACTTCATATTTATTGAACCTGGCTTACTTCGACGGTAAACCTTATTACGTTGATGAGCGCGTGCTAATCCCTCGTTCACCGATTGCTGAACTGATTCAAAACCGTTTTGCCCCGTATTGCCTGGGTGAACATGGTCAAATGGGTGAGGCAGTCAATAACTTGCCGGAAAACCCGAATCCAAAGACGCCTCAACGTATTCTAGATATGTGTACCGGTTCAGGCTGTATCGCGATTGCCTTGGCTTATGCTTTCCCTGAAGCGGAAGTGGATGCGACTGATATTTCCAAAGAAGCCTTAGAAGTTGCGCAAATCAATACTGAGCATCATGACAAGCAATATCAGATCGCATTGCTTGAATCGGATTTGTTCGAAAAAATTCCAGCCGAAAATCAATACGATTTAATCGTATCTAATCCGCCGTATGTCGATGCGGAAGATATGGCGGATTTGCCTGAGGAATTCCATCATGAGCCTGAGCTTGCGCTTGCTGCAGGTCAGGATGGTCTGGATCTGGTACGTAAAATGCTGGCTCAAGCTGCAGATTATCTGACTGAGAATGGCCTGATCGTGATCGAAGTGGGTAACTCAGAATGGGCAATGCGCCAAAACTTCAATTCGGTTGATTTCTACTGGTTGCAATTCCAGAAAGGTGGTACTGGTATCTTTGCATTGACTGCAGAGCAATGCCGTACCTACCGTGATTTATTTATTCAGTCTATTGCATAAGGAGTCGTTTGACATGGCAGGTAATAGTATAGGGCAACTGTTCCGTGTAACGACTTGTGGTGAATCTCATGGTGTTGGCCTGATGGCCATCATCGATGGGGTTCCACCCGGCATTGAGCTGACTGAAGCTGATTTGCAAAAGGATCTGGACCGCCGTAAGCCGGGTACATCGAAATTTGCAACCCAGCGTAAAGAACCCGATGAAGTAGAAATTATTTCCGGTGTGTTTGAGGGTAAAACCACGGGTACTTCAATTGGTTTGTTAATTCGTAATACGGATCAAAAATCGAAAGACTACGGCAATATCGCACAAACTTTCCGCCCGGGTCATGCTGACTATACCTATACCCAAAAGTATGGTTTCCGTGACTACCGTGGCGGTGGTCGTTCAAGCGCACGCGAAACCGCAATGCGTGTTGCAGCGGGTGCAATTGCCAAGAAATTCCTTTTCGAGAAATTTGGCATTGAGATTCGTGGTCATGTAACCCAGATCGGCACCGAAAAAACAGAGAAGCTGGACTGGAATGAAGTTCTAAACAATCCGTTTTTCTGTGGCGATGTGGATGCAGTACCACGTTTTGAAGCGCTAGTGACGTCTTTGCGTGAGCAAGGTACCAGTTGTGGCGCTAAACTCGAGATCATTGCATCTAAAGTGCCAGTGGGTTGGGGCGAGCCAGTCTTTGATCGTCTAGATGCTGACATTGCGCATGCCATGATGTCGATTAATGCCGTTAAAGGTGTCGAAATCGGTGATGGTTTTGGTGTCGCTGAACAGTTTGGTCATGAAAGCCGTGATGAACTCACCACAGAAGGCTTCCTGGCCAATCATGCTGGCGGTATTTTAGGTGGTATTTCTAGCGGTCAAGACATCCGTGTTGCGATTGCGTTGAAACCGACTGCATCTATCACCACGCCAGGTAAAACCATCAATATTGATCGTGAAGATACTGATGTGTTGACCAAAGGTCGTCATGATCCTTGCGTAGGTGTGCGTGCAACCCCGATTGCTGAAGCGATGCTGGCGATTGTGCTGATGGATCACTTCATGCGTCACCGTGCGCAAAATGCCGATGTTGTTGCGCCATTTGCACCGATTGAACCTAAATAATTTGCTTTAACTTTAAAGTGAAATTGTTTTAAAGTCAGACTCCGGTCTGACTTTTTTTATTTATAAAATGAATCACTATAAAAATATACGATTGGCGAGCAAGGCTGATGTTCAGCAACTTACTATGCTGATTAATACAGCTTATCGTACTCCGGGTGGATGGACGACTGAAGCAGGAATGATCCAGGGTGATCGTATTCAAGAAAAACAGTTATATGACTTGCTCAATTTAGAAAATTTTCAGCTCTTTGTGTTGGAAATTGATAATAAGCTTCTTGGTTGTATTGGCGTGAGCTTAGGACAGCAAGTAGCAGAGATTGAAAGCTTTGCTGTTGCACCTGCTGAGCAAAACTCGGGTTATGGCAAGCAATTATTGGACTTTGCCGAATCCCATATTTTCGAAATATTTAAAAAGAAAGTGATTCAGATGTCAGTATTAAATGTCCGTATTGAACTGCTGGCATATTATCAGCGCCGTGGCTATCAGCTGACCGAAAAGATTGAAGCATATCCACTGGGTCAAAATGTCGGAGAACCGTTGATTCCGTTACATTTGCTGATTTTAGAAAAAATCAGCAAATCAATATGATTAGTTGATGAAAATTCAAGCTTTTTACTGCTTAAATTGAGTAGTGGGAAAGCTCCTGAACATGCTAAGTTTTCTGTTCAGTCTAAGTGACTTAAGATTAGGCAGAAAACAGACCAGGATGTCATATGCTGCATATTATTTTAACTTCTTTATTTCCTCTCATCGGACTGATCAGCTTTGGCTATTTACTTAAGCGCAGGCAATGGTTGAGTGATGATTTTTGGCGAGGCGCAGAAAAGTTAAATTATTATGCACTGTTTCCGGTGATGCTGTTTTTAAATCTGGCCACTGCCAAGATTCAAATGGATGTCATTCAGGATGTAGTGCTTGTCGTATTTAGTATAATGGCTGTGGTCAGTATTGCACTGTATATTTTGCGTCATATTTACCAGATATCTTATGCGCGTTTCGGCGTCTATGTTCAGGGCTTGCTGCGCTTTAATACCTATATTGGCCTTGCTGCTGTTAGTGCCTTATTTCATCAGCAAGGTATGACCATCTTCGCGGTGATCATGGTGCTGTGTATTCCTTTGGTGAATATCTTATCGGTGCTGGCATTTACCCGTAGTCACGATATGCAGCTGAAAAAAATCATCCTGGATTTGTCTAAAAATCCATTAATTCTAGGCTGTATTGTGGGTGGTTTATTTAATCTTTCTGGTTTGTCACTCTGGACTGGAGCAGAGCAGTTCCTTAAACAGATTGCACTGTGCAGTTTGCCGCTCGGTTTGATGTGTGTGGGAGCAGCCTTACAGTTTCAGGGTTTTCAGCGTGATGTATTGCCACTCAGCCTGATAACCTTTGGTCGCCTGTTCGGAATGCCGCTGATTGCATTTTTAGTGTGTAAAATTTTCCAGATTGATGCATTAACTACTCAGGTATTGGTCTTGTTCTTTGCACTTCCTACCGCCTCAGCTTCGTATGTCTTAACCCGGGTGTATGGTGGCGATAGTGAGTTAATGGCTAGTATTATCAGTGTACAAACAGTGGTCGCAGCAGGAAGCTTAGTACTGATGCTTTCTTGGATTATCTAAAATTCTAGAATAAATGATAAAAGTCTAAATTTTGCTTTGGATGACATATACTTTGAATTATTAAAATAGCCTAAGCAAATGTTGAGTTCTATTTAAGCGCCAAAATTAAATAAGTTCTGGAATTTTATAAAGGATAGAACTTGCTCATTTTACTTAGGACAGCAAAATCTAAAAATTTGATATCTAGGCAATATCCTCCATCACCCATGTATGCTCTTAATTAAAAAGAATCACAGATAAATTCACGTGAATTAACATAAATAAAAACTGTGTTTTTCCTAAAAATGGTATATAAATTGCTCATGATAATAAAACATTATTGCAGGAGAGAAATGCTTCTGCATTCGCCGAAGGAGCAAGTTCCCAGGAAACTCTCAGGCAAAAGGACTGTGATAATGGATAAAAACTCTGGAGAGAAGTGTTCAATCACTCACCGAAGGGGAAGGTGGCCGCATTGATGTGCAATGTATCTACCGAAGCTCTCAGGTACACATGACAGATGGGAAAAGACATCAATATAATCAAGGAGGTGTCTATGCGTCATGTCGTGGTGATTGGGGCCGGTATTACCGGAGTAACCACAGCTTATGAGCTGGCACAATCAGGCTATCAAGTGACTGTGGTTGATCGGCATCTTTATCCGGCAATGGAAACATCCTTTGCCAATGGCGGCCAGCTTTCTGCCTGTAATGCCGAAGTATGGAACCAGAAAGCCACGGTACTCAAAGGCATCAAATGGATGTCACAAAAAACCGCACCACTTTTGCTCAATCCTTCTTTCAGTGTGCATAAATACAGCTGGCTCATGGAATTTCTGGGCAATATCAAACATTATGAAGCCAATACCCGAGAGACTGTACGGCTGGCTTTACTGGCAAGAGCACGCTTATTTGAAATTGCCGAAACAGAAAATATTGATTTCAATTTAGAAAAACGTGGAATTTTACATTTTTATCATAACAAAACGGATTATGATGTTGCGATCAAAGTCAATGATCTGTTGTGTAGCGGTGGTCTGGAGCGCAATGCAATTTCCAATGCAGAAATTAAGCAGATCGAACCTGCATTAACTGGCGATTATTATGCGGGATTTTACTGTCAGAGCGATGCCACCGGGGATATTCATAAATTTAGTACTGGTCTGGCCAAAGCCTGTATGCAAAAAGGTGTGAAATTCGAATTTGGTCAAGATGTTTTCGCTGTTGATCATCAGGCTCAGAATATTCGGGTTAAATGCAAACCCAGTACTGAAAATGTCAATTCCTCTCCAGAGGATGTTCTGGAAATTAATGCAGATGCCATTGTGGTCTGTGCAGGGGTTGGCAGCTATCAATTGGCTGAAATACTTGGTGAACGAGTCAATGTCTATCCAGTCAAAGGCTACTCGATTACCGTGCAACTGAATGATGAGCAGAGCCAGAACAACGCACCTTGGGTCAGTCTGCTAGATGAAAGTGCGAAAATTGTCTTGTCACGCCTAGGCAAGGATCGTTTGCGTGTTGCAGGAACAGCCGAGTTTAATGGCTATAACCGGGATATTCGTGCTGACCGAATTCAACCTTTAATTGACTGGACCAATCGTAATTTTGACCTGTGTACTGAGCATGTTGTTCCGTGGGCAGGCTTACGCCCCATGATGCCAAATATGATGCCTGTGGTACGCCGTGGCAAACATGAGCGGGTCTTTTACAATACCGGACATGGTCATCTGGGCTGGACTTTATCAGCTGCAACGGCTGCAATGATCAGTCAGGAAATTGCGCAATACTATCCTGCTTAAATTGATAGCCCGCTTGCGGGCTGTTTTTTACACCAAAAATCTCATTTTATATAACAATAAATTTTAATATTTTTAAATTAAATCAATCGTATAGGCGATAAATCCCAGTAAAACGCTCACAGCCTTTCTGCTGGCTACTGACCGCTAAAATGGCTTTACTATAGTTAAACTCATAGCGGCAGTCATTTTCATTATCGGTGATCTGGTTTTTTGTCTCAGGCGTAGTATAGGCTAAAAAAGGAATGATCTGCTTCTCAGCCCGGTTATTCGGATTACGATAGGCAAGACCTTCAATCTTGATCCGGTCTTTGGTCAGTTGATGAATCTTGAGATGTACAGGCTGCTTGGCGATTTGTCCCTGTTCAAACTTAATATAATGCTGGGTCAGACTTTGATTCAGTGAAATATAGACATTTAAATCATCTAAACGCCATTCAAACTGCTGTTTAAAACAGTCTAGCGTTTTGCATTGCTGTAAACGGGTCGCCCATAATTGTTGGCTATCTTGCAATAAGCGCACAGGCGCATCGGTAATCAGAAAAGCAGTAAAGTATTGGTCTGCGAGTTTTGCACGAGATTCAGCCAGCGATGCTGAGCAGACTTTATTCATGGCAGCCGTTTTTTGGCTGTCATCGCTACAGTTTAGTGTGATCGCCGAGCTACCTGTAGAAATCATCCCCAGACCGAGCATCAGGCCAATTATTTTCAACATATTTATATCAGTTTTCAGTAGCATGATCGCTTATACTTTCACTGTGTTACGCTTGGTCTAACTATAGCGAAATAGAAAGCAAGTGTACAAGATTTCAATGGGCTATTTCTAAAGGATGTATAAGGTGATTGCACAAATTCGTATTGGCCAGGGTCTGGATGTGCATGCATTTGAAGAAGGTGATTTTGTCACTCTGGCAGGCATTCAAATTCCGCATACTCACGGTCTGAAAGCACATTCGGATGGTGATGTGGTTCTGCATGCACTCTGTGATGCTTTGTTGGGTGCATTGGCGCTTGGAGATATTGGCCAGCATTTCCCAGATACAGATCCTGGGTTTAAAGGTGCAGATAGCCGGGTACTACTCAAGCATGTTTATCAGCTAATTCTGGATCGTGGTTATCACCTGAATAATGCCGATATTACCGTGGCCTGTGAACGTCCAAAACTGGCTAAGCACAATCTGGCGATGCGTCAAAGTATTGCAGATGTCTTGGATGTTGATGTGACTCAAATCAGTATTAAAGCCACCACCACTGAACAGTTAGGTTTTACCGGTCGTCAGGAAGGCATTATGTCCATGGCAACCGTGCTGTTGAGCCACAGTAAATAAAATCAGGCAAAATAATTTGGATTAATCAGGGAAAGTTCCAGTTCCTGCGTTGCTTTACGACCTTGTAGCTGTAGGGCAACCGCATGCATTAAACCGGTCCAGGTTTCATTTGGTTCCCAGATCTGATGCAAGTGTTCTTGTGCTGTAGGCATATCGATATCCATATAGTACTGACGATATAAGTACATCAGACAGCTGACATGGTAGTTTTGCGAACAATGTACCCAGACCATTTGCTCTTTTACCAGATGATCGATCAGGTCCAGTACCAGCAGGCATTGATTGTCTGAAGGGGTTTCCCAGGAAATCGGAACCTGAATATAGTTCAGTCCCAGCTCAAGGCAAATTTTATCTTCATGCGGCAGATACTGTTCGCTATCGGTCAACGCCACATTGATGACTGTAGATACACCGTATTCTTTCATCAGCTGTAATTGGGTAGTGGTCGGTTGACCGGAGCTAAACAGATGTTCGTGTATGAACTGAAAATTCTCAATCTGGCTTAATGCCGTTTCAATATCATTCATCAGATAAATTTTCCTTGTTCTAGAAATGCAAACGCCATCTTGGCGATGGCGTTGGTCAGATCATTTAACGATTAGGTAAAATGTCTTTCAATGCCTCATGCATGTCGAGTAAAACTTTTTCAGTCGTTTCCCAGTCGATACAGCCATCCGTAACGGATTGACCGTATTCCATATCATTCAGGTTCGCCGGAATGTCCTGACGACCACCCTTAAGATGACTTTCTACCATAATACCAACAATTGACTTGTTTCCATCAAGAATTTGTTCGGAAATGTTTTTAAGTACAAGTGGTTGCAGGTACGGGTCTTTGTTAGAGTTGGCGTGGCTGGCATCAATCATGATCTTGGTGCTGACTTTGGCCTTGGCTAGAGCAGCTTCTGCATCGGCAACCGAGCCTGCATCGTAGTTCGGTTTGCCATTACCGCCACGCAGTACCACGTGAGCATAAGGATTGCCTGAAGTGCGAATCACAGCCACCTGACCCTGATCATTCAGACCGAGGAAGCTGTGACCATGTTTCACAGATTGCATCGCATTGGTCGCGACCGTTAAACCGCCATCAGTACCATTTTTAAAGCCGACTGGTGAAGAAAGACCAGAAGACATTTCACGATGGGTCTGGCTTTCTGTGGTACGTGCACCAATTGCTGACCATGAAATCAGGTCTTGGTAATACTGTGGCGAGTTTGGATCAAGTGCTTCAGTGGCACATGGCAAGCCCATTTCATTCAGTTCAAGTAATAGCTTGCGACCGATACGCAGACCTTTTTCAATATTGAATGAATCATTCATGTCTGGGTCATTGATCAGACCTTTCCAACCTACGGTAGTACGTGGTTTTTCAAAATAAACCCGCATCACGATATATAAGCTGTCTTTAACTTTTTCGCTCAGCACTTTTAAGCGCTCAGCATATTCATGCGCCGCCTCTGGATCGTGAATAGAACAAGGGCCAATTACAACGAACAGGCGTTTGTCTTCACCATCCAGAATTTTACGAATCGTTTCACGACCATGCAGTACGGTTTGATAAGCAGTTTCAGTCAACGGTAACTCTGCTTTAAGCTCAGCAGGGGTTACAAGAGGAATCATGCTGTGGATATTCACGTCATCAATATCTGATGCTGAAATAGGATTTGACTGTTGTGTATTCATTGCCGTCACTGGTTCGATCATACAAAAGGTTGTTTAATAGCCCGAATATAACATGAATGATGCGTCACTTTGTTATAAAAAAGATGAATACTTCTTTGAAAAAAAAGTGATGAATCGGATAGTTAACTTAAACGGACGGGGAATTTTGGCTCACAATTATCATTGCTGTTTCAGCAGGTTGAGCCGGTTTTGATTTCACAGGATTAATCATGAAATTCACACCCAGCGCAAACAGGGTAATGCCTAAAATTTTGCGGATCAGTTTTTCTGGCATACGTGAACTGAGTAAAGTGCCGACAATAATCGCTGGAATAGAACCCACCAATAACCACATGAGTAGCATGAAATCGACATTGCCTGAAGACATATGACCTAGACCTGCGACCAGTGTCAGTAATACCGCGTGCACCACGTCAGAGCCAATAATACGAATCATCGGCAGATTCGGGAACATCACTACAAGTGCCATGATACCAAATGCACCGGCACCCACTGAAGATAGCGTGACAAATATGCCCAAGATAATGCCCATGATGATGATAGCAACGCGCTTTTCTTTGGCTTGCAGCTTCACTTTTTCCAGATCCTGCGTCATATCCGGTAGTTCTTGTTTTCTGTATTTATTAAAAAGATTTTCGATCTGGGTGCGAAACAGAATGGATAAGCCGGTAATAGTCAGCATAAAGCCCAAGACCATGGTCAGGACGGCTTTGTAATGCGTCGATTGGCTCAGATAGTTCTCGAGTACCCAATGCGTTGCAAAAGATGCGGGAATACTGCCAACGGCCAGCCAGATCACAATCGGCCAGACAATATTCATTTTCTTGGCATGCACAAACGAGCCACAGAATTTAGAAATCGCGGCATAGAGCAGGTCAGTACCAATCGCGATATGCGGTTCAATCCGGAATAAACTGATAAGAATTGGCGTCATTAATGAACCGCCACCGACACCGGTGACACCTACACAAAAACCTACCAGAACGCCTGCTAAAATAAATTCAATCGGACCAAACATGCATATATGCCAAAATCAAAAAACGAGCATATCTTATGACTTTTGGATATAAGTCGTTGTCTTGATTATTGATTTACTTATGCATAAAAAAGATAAAGCTAGGTGAAGAATATTAGGTGATCTTTCATGTTTATTCACTGGGTTATGTATAAAGTGCGAATATAATGATTGATTTTAACTGTCCGATTTGCCCCATTTCTGTCTAATTGAATGTACCTGTAAATGTCGATTTAATTCTTTTTATGCAAGCTCCCTTATTGACTAAGTTATTCTAAACGGTGGGTTTCTTAAAATTAGAAGATACTTAAGCTTCTTCCGGAATAGCCATAGGATTATGTTAGAATCCCGATTCAATAAATTTCCATGCGGATCTGAGAGGAAACCCACTTGCTAAATCGAAAACTTAAAATTGGAATCGTGGTCGGTGAAGTCTCTGGAGATACGCTTGGCGCAAAATTGATTCGCCGTTTTCGTGAGCAATGTATTGATGCTGAATTTGAAGGTATCGGTGGTCCACAAATGATCGCGGAAGGCTTTAAAAGCTATTATCCGATGGACATTCTGTCGGTGATGGGGATTGTTGAAGTTTTAAAAGATATTAAAAAACTTTTCGCTGTTCGTGATGGTCTGGTGGAAACCTGGACTAAAGACCCGGTTGATATTTTCATTGGGATTGATGCGCCTGATTTTAACCTGCGTTTGTCAAAAACCATTAAACAAAAACAGTTACCGATTAAAACGGTTCAATACGTCAGTCCTTCGGTCTGGGCATGGCGTCAAGGTCGTGTGCATGGCATTAAAGCCAGTATTGATCTGGTACTGTGCTTGTTTCCATTTGAAAAAGTCTTTTTCAAGCAATGGGATGTGCCAGCAGCTTTTGTCGGACATCCGCTCGCTAGCCAATTACCGCTTGAAAATCCAATTCTGGATGCTCAAACAGAATTAGGCCTCGATCCACATCAGAAATATATTGCCTTATTGCCGGGCAGCCGTCGTGGTGAAATTGAACGTTTAGGGCCTTTGGTTCTGGATGCTGCCTATATTCTGCACCAAAAATATCCAGATTATACCTTTCTGATTCCTGCGATTAATGATGCACGCAAGCAGCAAATCGAAAGTTTATTAGCCACTTATCCTGAAAGCTTAAAAGCCCAGATTCGTTTGATGGAAAATATCAGCGCTGAATCCAAAATTGGCCGTCAGGTGATGAATGCGTCCAATATCATTGCATTGGCGTCTGGAACTGCAACGCTTGAAGCGATGTTGCTGCACCGTCCGATGGTGACTTTTTATAAACTACACTGGCTGACTTATCAAATTGCCAAATTACTGGTCAAAATCCCTTATTTCTCCTTGCCGAATATTATTGCCGGCAAAAAAGTGATTCAAGAACTGATCCAGTCGGATGCCACACCTGAAAATCTGGCAGCTGAAATTGAAAAACTGATGGATATTGAAGCAGCGCAGATTCAGGTTATGCAGCATATCACCATGCACAAGCAGCTGCTTTCTGGTAATAGTGAAGACCCTGTCAAAGCGGTACTGGCTTTAGTGCAGTAATTTTAGTCTGGTAATAAAGACTGGTTCTTCTGACAATTCAGCCGGTATTGGGTCGGCGTCTGTTCAAACTGTTTTTTAAAACTTTGACTAAACGCCGTCTCGGATGAATAACCAACCAGATAAGCGATCTGCTGGATACCAAATCCACTATTTCTCAAATATTGCGCGGCGAGGCGCAGGCGGTGCTGTTGCAGATAGGCAAGGGGCGGTTCACCGACAATCTGGGTAAACAACTGGGCGAATTTAGAACGTGACATATGACATTGTTCGGCCAGACTTTCTACAGTCCAAGACTGTTCAGGTTTGCCATGAATCGCTGCCAGTGCATTGGATAGTTCCGGATGCGAGAGCGCATTTAGCCAGCTCGAGGCATTTTCCAGGTTTAAAATATAATCACGTACGCATTCAATCAGTAAAATACTGACCAGATGATCCAGAATCTTGTCACGTCCGGGACGAAGCTGCTGGGTTTCCAGTGCCAGAAACTGCAAGCCAACCTGTAACCATTCTGGCGCCGTATCACCCAGAATATGTTGAATATGCAGGTATTTAGGTAATGCACTCAAAAGGGGTTTGGCCATCTGGATATCCAAGCTAGAACGAATAGCCAGTATGAAACTATGCTCCGCCGAATTTTCCCGATTGAGATCAATACATTGCTGTGCATTGCTCTGAAAATAAGGATTAATCACATGGTGCTCAGAAAAATCGGCATTGTCTGGGCAGGAAACATGATGGGAGGAACCTGCGGGTAATAGCACCAGATCACCTTGTTGCAGCTCCAGTCGATCACCATTCATGAACTTTAATTGCGCCTGTCCTTGTAACAGGATATAGGCCAGCATAAAGGGTTCATGTTGATATTCAAAGCCGCCCGGATGAAATACATTCAGATAAAGATATTCCGATTTTTCCAGATGAATATCATCAAAAATTTTACTTAAAGCATCCATGCCTAACTCTATTCTTCTGTTTTATTTCATTTAATTGACTATAAATTTTTTAACTTTGTGATTTTAGGCCAGAATTTGGCAGCATGTGCCAAAGACGCTGACATAGCTTTTCTGGACGTTGAATACTGTTCGCTACTGCTGAAATAATCAACTATAAGTGCAGAGTAACATAAAAAAGGAAGGTCGCAATGAATGCCCCTGCACAAATCCAGAAAGCGCAGTTTACGCAGGAAGCGTCGGCACTAAAAGGTGTCAAGCTGGATAAAAAACGTTTTGGCTGGTTGCTCAGCCCAGGTCTGCCTGTGATCGGAATGGGAATTCTGTCCGGTTATCATTTTGGTCCCAAAGCGACTAAAAAAGTCTTTGCCATGGGCGGACTATTATTACTGCATGTCATCATTCCGACTCTGGATGCCCTGATTGGCGATGATGCCAATAACCCAAATGATGAGCAGATCAAGGCACTGGTTAACGATCCTTATTATGACCGCATTGTAAAAGCATTTATTCCCTTGCAAATGGCAGCCAATGCCTTTGCCGGTTATGTCGTAAGCCGGCCAAATGTGTCTTTGCTGGATCAGGTACTGCTTGGAGTTTCTATGGGTGCGATTAATGGTGTGGGGGTGAATACCGCACATGAACTCAGCCATCGTCCCCAGAAAAAAGACCATTACTGGTCTCATGCCAGCCTGATGCCTTTGGGCTATAACCATTTCCGGATCGAACATCCTTATGGACACCATAAACGGGTGGCGACACCAGAAGATCCGGCATCTTCAAAAATGGGTGAATCTTTTTACCGTTTCTGGCCACGTACCGTAATAGGCGGATTAAAATCTGCAATCCAGATTGAAAAAAGACGGCTCGAGCGTAAGGGACTGAAATTCTTTAATCAGGAAAATGAGCTGTTTCATGGTTGGGCCATGAGTGCCGGCTATCATGCCTTGATGCTAAAGGCGTATGGCAAGAAAATTATTCCTTATACACTGACACAGGCATTTTATGGCGTTAGCCTGTTTGAGATTGTGAATTATATCGAGCACTACGGACTGAAACGTGGACAGAAAGCGGATGGCAGTTATGAGCGAACCTTGCCGGAACATAGCTGGAATAACAACAATATCGTAACTAATCTGTTTTTGTATCAGTTACAACGCCATTCTGATCATCATGCTTTTCCAAGCCGTCCATTTCAGGCGTTGCGGCATTTTGATGAAGCGCCAGAATTACCCAGCGGTTATGCAACCATGCTGATTCCAGCCTTGATTCCACCTTTATGGTACAAAATCATGGATCAGCGGGTATATCAGCACTATCAGGGAGATTTAAGTAAGGCTAATATCTTGCCTTCCAAGCGTGCCAAGCTATTTAAAAAATTTGGTGTAAATAACTCTACAGCTTAATGAATTACAAAATAAAAATGCGCCGATAAAGGCGCATTTTTTGATTAATTCTGCCTAGAACCAGTCGGCTTGCATATTCAGGCAAGTATCATCCAGATGCATCAGTAATTTGGCCTGATGTTCAATTTCAGGGAGTTCCCAGCGAATAAAATATTGAGCTGCCTGAATTTTCCCTGCCAGAAAAGTCTGATCTTCTGCCTGCGAAGATGTGCCAAACTTGAGTTGAGCCTGATTTGCCATTTCCAGCCATAGCCAGGCTAGGATGGTCTTACCCATCATATCCAGATACAGGCCTGAATTGGCCAAAGCTTCGCTGACTTTGCCTTGATGCAAGGCCTGGCCTAAAATCTGTGTAGTCTTTTGCACAGTGGCAAGATGCTGTTTATAGATCTTTGCGAGTTCCACTATCTTAGGTTCATGAATCTCTGACAAGGTCTTCTGGATGCGCTGCATGAGCAGATTGAGCCCTTTGCCATTATGCTGCCAGAGTTTACGTCCCAGCAGATCCAGAGATTGAATGCCGTAAGTTCCTTCATGAATCGGATTGAGCCGGTTATCACGGTAACATTGCTCCACCGGATATTCACGAGTATAACCCGCGCCGCCCAGGACCTGAATAGCCAGATCATTGGCTTTCGGACCATAGGCAGAAGGGAAAGATTTGACCACCGGGGTGATGAGATCAAGCAGAATTGCACTATCTTCATCTTGAGCTGCCTGAAGTTCATCAATTAATCGGGCTGCAAATAAGCAAAGTGCCAGCGAACCTTCTACATATGACTTTTGCGCCAGTAGCATGCGTTTGACATCGGTATGTTCAATGATATTTACTGGTTTCGAGTCAGGTGTTTTTTCATGAACTGGCCGGCCTTGCGGACGGTTTTTAGCATAATCCAGAGATTCCAGGTAGCCACGATAACCAATCATGGCTGCGCCCAGACCGACACCCACACGTGCTTCATTCATCATCTTGAACATATATTTTAAGCCATGACCGGGTTCACCAATTAAATAGCCTAAGCAATTATCATTTTCTCCAAAGCTTAAAACTGTAGATGTAGTACCTCGATAGCCCATTTTGTGCAGTAAGCCAGCCAGCTGTACATCATTAGCTTCACCGAGTGAACCATCCTCGTTGGTTTTGAATTTTGGTACGATAAACAGGGAAATTCCTTTCACGCCTTGCGGCGCATCCTGAATCCGCGCCAAGACCAGATGCACAATATTTTCGGTAATGTCCTGATCGCCACCCGAAATAAACATTTTCTGGCCTTTAATTTTATAAATTCCATCTGCCTGAGGAATGGCTTTAGTGGTCAGATCGCCCAAAGAAGAACCTACATTCGGCTCGGTCATGGCCATAGTGCCGGCAAAGCGGCCACTCAACATATGCGGTAGGAATATTTGCTTTTGTTCTGGGGAGGCAAAAGCCTGTATCAGATTCGCCGCAGCGGCTGTTAGAAAAGAATAAGCCACGGTGGACGGATTGGCCGACATGAAATACGCATTGCAGGCCATATTCACCAAAGTGGGCAGTTGCATGCCGCCATCTGCATAATCATGCTGGGCGCAGAGCAGGCCGGCATTGGCAAACTGTTGCCAGGCTGTCTTCACTTCATCAATGGTTTTGACCTGTTTGCCGTCAAAGTTCGGTTCATGTTGATCAGCTTTGGCATTATGCGGCGCAAAATAATCAGTTGCGATACCTTTTGCTGTTTCCAGAATACTGTCGAAAGTATTTTTGTCATGATCCTGATAGCGTTGCAGTTTAGTCAGCGCTTCAAGTTTGAATACGTCATAAAGCTGGAAATGCAGATCTTTATCATTAATCAGTTGGGTCACGGTACTATCCTGAATGTGCAATCCTTGAGATAGCATCAAGACTAGCAGTTGCTTTTATTGAGGAGGATTGTCAATAATGACATGAATCGGGTGAAAAGTGACAAATAGAAAAATATGCAACAGGTGGTGATTTTAGGCTTTGATGGGGCTCTGGCTTCGGCCATTACGGGTGTGGTCGATTTATTTGCCATGGCCGGCGTAAGCTGGAACCGGATCCAGCAGCAGGATGTACAGCGCCTGTTTAAGGTGAGTATCGCCAGTCCGGATGGACACCCGATTCGGTGTATCAATGGGCTGCAGTTGCAGGCACATGTTTCTTATCAAGAGATTCAAACTGCAGATATTCTGGTGGTACCGACCATCGCTGCACCAATTCAGGATGTATTGCAACAAAATCCAGAACTGATTCATTTTTTAAAATCTGCACATGCAGAGGCGACTTTAATTGCAGGAAACTGTACGGGGAATTTTTTTCTGGCAGAAGCAGGCATTTTAGATGACCGGATTGCAACAACACATTGGGGTTTTCAGGAAGTGTTTCGTTCACGCTATCCTAAGGTGAAACTGAATGCCGATCTGATGATTAGCCGGGATCAGAATATCTATTGTGCAGGTGGAGGCCTGGCCTGGTTTGACCTAGGTTTGCATCTGATTGAGCGCTTGTATGGCTTTGAGGTGGCCATGCAATCGGCTAAATCTTTCGTAATTGATTACCGCCGTGATAGCCAGTTGTCTTATTCATTGCTGAATATTGGCCAGCCGCACCATGATGAACTGGTACAAAAAATCCAGAACTGGCTAGAGCAGCATTTTCATGAAGATTTTAGTTTGAACCAGCTGGCAGAGCAGTTTAATGTGACTGGCCGAACCCTGATTCGACGCTTTAAACAAGCCTTAGACATACCGCCCAATCAATATCTACAAGCGATCCGAATTGAAGCTGCCCGTAAACGACTGGAAGAAACCGATCAAGCTGTGGATGTGATCATGCAAAATGTCGGCTATCAGGATCCAAGTTCATTCCGCCGTTTATTTCATAAAAAAACCGGTCTGACGCCGTTGGAATACCGGCGCCGGTTTAGCCGGCGCTTTTAAAAGCTTTTAATGAGAAGGCTGTACTTTTCCTGCTTTACGGCCATGCAGAAGGTAATACCAGACCACGCAGCTCAGGGTGAGCAGCGCCGAGAACAGATAAAGCTGGCGATAACCGATCTGATCCAGCAGCATACCCAGGAAATAAGGGCCAAAACCAAGACCGGCATCCAGGGCAATAAAGAAGGTTGAGGTTGCGAGTCCCATACGCTGCAATGTCGTACTTTTCACCGCAATGGTTTGACACACCGACTGGATATTACCAAAACCAAAACCAAGCAAGGCAGCACTGGCAAGTAACATCACAGAGTTTTGCGCCTGACTGAGTAGCAATATCCCCAGTGCCATAATCACAATGGCAGGATAGATAATGATATTTTCGCCTTTACGATCCATGAGCGGGCCGGTAAAAGGACGCGAAAGCAAAATGGCAAAGGCATACATTAAGAAAAAGAATGATGCTGCTTCGACCAGATTAATGTCTTTGGCATAAAAATGAATAAAGGACAGTACACCTGAATAAGAAGTAGCCACCAGCAGTACAATCAGTGCAATCGGTAGGGCATTCGGTTCAATATACTGGGCCAGTTTACTGGTGCTTTGCGAAGTAGAATCTGCTGACGAATGACCTGCCTTAAGGCGTGGTGGCTGGATGAACAAGCCACAAATCAGGCAGCTGAGCGCAACGATACTGGTAAAGATGAAAATTACCTGATAATTAAAATTTGTCATCAGCCAGATTCCGGCAAAGGGACCAATCGCTGTGCCGAGGGTGCTGCTCATGCTGAAATATCCAATTCCTTCACCACGTCGTGTGGCAGGAATGGTCTGTGCAATCACTGTACCCAGTACAGTAGAAGCCATACCCATCATAAAGCCATGTATCAGACGGATGCCTAGTAAAACTTCCAGCTTGGCCGGAATCATATACAGTCCGGAAAAGAGTAGGAAACCAGTCAGGCCAATGACAAGCGTATTTTTTAGGCCCAGACGATTCAGTAATTTTCCGATCAATAAGCGTCCGAATAGGGTGCCGACAATAAACAGACCTGATACCAGACCGGCTTGTGCAGTCGAAGCCCCTAGCTCAGCCACTGAGTAGCCGACAATCACAATCACCAGTAAGTAGAACACCAGAACCAGCTGGAAATTCACCAGACTGATCAGGATAAAATTGGGCGTCCATAAAGGCGCTTCTTGTTCTTGGCTCATTGAGGTCTGTCCTGAGATGAGGGATATAACTGCTGAATGAGTTGCATCAAGGTATTTTTACTGCCTTCAAGATCATCTGATTCAACGTGCTCAAGCAACTGATCTTCAAATGCATCGATCTGTTTGGAACACATCGCAAAGGTCTCAATTCCTTGCTCACTCAACTTGAACAGCTTTTGACGTTTGTCTTCAGTTTCGAGTTGGGCAATCAGATCGAGTTCAACCAGTTGCTGAATCCGCTTAGTAATACCGGGCTTGGATACATTGAGATAACTGGAAATATCTGCCAGCGTGCATTGTTGCTTTGACTGGATGACGTATAACACCTGCCATAAGGAATAATTTAATTGAGATGACAACAAGATCGTATTGATCTCATCGCTCATCAGTCGTGCGCAGCGTAATAACAGCGTACGAAGTCGGGGAGATTCGGAAAACATATGGTTAGTTAACCTGGGTAACTAAATTTAGGCCTAATTTACGCCTGTTTTATCTAAAGCTCAAGAGGAGAGTTTTAAAAATTATTCAGAGTAATATTTTCTTTATCAGCAAGAGTTACATAGTTTAACCTGATTAAAAAATAATCAACAAAAGACTACATACTTTTTATAACAGCCACGCCTAAGCTAGCCATGTCACTAGAAAAATTCATGACTTAAAAATTGAAGGGCAAAGATGCCAAATAACAATGCATAGGTGAAGCTTATGACTCTGGGTTTAACTGCATTAGAGTTAGCACGAATACAGTTCGCCTTTACTGTATCTTTTCATATCATTTTTCCGGCAATTTCTATTGGCTTGGCCAGCTTTCTGGCCATTCTGGAATGGCGCTGGCTCAAAACCCAAAATCCGATTTTTCAGGATCTATTCAAATTCTGGGTGAAAATTTTCGCTGTGGCATTCGGGATGGGTGTCGTCTCTGGTGTGGTCATGAGCTACCAGTTTGGAACCAACTGGAGTGAGTTTTCCCGGGTGGCAGGCAGCGTGACTGGACCTTTATTGGCCTATGAAGTACTCACCGCTTTCTTTCTGGAAGCGGGCTTTCTGGGCATCATGTTATTTGGCTGGGGGCGAGTGGGACCAAAGGCGCACTTTTTCTCGACCTTGATGGTTGCGATAGGCACCTGTATTTCCATGTTCTGGATTCTATCGTCCAATAGCTGGATGCAGACCCCACAAGGCTTTGCGATTGAAAATGGCCTGATTGTTCCGCAAGATTGGCTTGCTATCGTGTTTAACCCATCTTTCCCTTATCGTCTGGCCCATATGGCTATGGCTGCCTTTCTGGTTTCCGCCTTACTGGTTGCTGCTACAGCTGCATGGCATCTGATCAAAGGCCGTCGCGATGCACTGGTTAAAACTTCATTTTCCATGGCAATGTGGCTGCTTCTGGTACTTGCACCTTTGCAGGTCATCGTCGGTGATATGCACGGTATTAATACCCTTGAGCATCAGCCAGCAAAACTGGCGGCCATGGAAGGGCATTGGGAAACCAATCATGACGAAGGCATGCCCTTATATCTCTTTGGTATTCCAGATATGGAGGCCGAAGAAACCAAATATGCAGTCGCAATTCCCAACTTGGGGAGCCTGATTCTGACCCACTCGATGGATGGAAAGGTTACGGGACTTAAAGACTTTGCACCTGAAGACCGGCCGAATTCACTGGTGGTGTTCTGGAGCTTCCGGATTATGGTTGGACTCGGCGTATTGATGCTGTTACTGGCGTTATGGGGAGCGTGGGCACGTACCCGTGGTCGCTTTTATGAATCCCGTGCATTGCATCGATTTGCCTTGATTATGGGACCTTCCGGATTTATTGCCATGCTTGCGGGATGGTTTACCACAGAAGTCGGCCGTCAGCCTTGGGTAGTCTACGGCATCATGCGTACCAAGGATGCATTGTCTCCGGTTTCCGCTGAACAGGTGGGGCTGACTCTGATTATTTTTGTAGTCGTCTACTGTGTAGTATTTGGTATCGGGATTTACTACATGTTGCGTCTGATGCACAAAGGTCCAGAGTTTATTCATACCCGACCAGATCATGAATCAGATAGCGATGTAGTGCAGGCCTCGCGTCGACCATTAAGTAGTATTCGCGAACGTATCGAAGAAGTTCCTGAACAACCGGATCAGGAGGATAAAAAATGATTGATTTATCATTAATCTGGATTGTGATTATTGGTTTAGGTGTATTGATTTATACCATTCTCGATGGTTTCGATCTGGGCATCGGCATCTTGTTTCCTTTCTTTCCGCATCAGGATGAACGTGATGTCATGATGAATACCGTGGCTCCGGTCTGGGATGGCAATGAAACCTGGATGGTACTGGGTGGTGCAGGGTTATTTGCAGCTTTCCCACTTGCTTACTCGACCGTACTCTCGGCACTGTATATGCCAATTATTCTGATGGTGATTGCCTTGATTTTCCGCGGCGTGGCTTTTGAGTTCCGCTTCAAGGCAAACCGCAGTAAGCATTGGTGGGATAAAGCCTTTATCGGTGGTTCTGCGATCACCAGTTTCCTGCAAGGCATGATTTTAGGGGCCTATATTCAGGGGATTGAAACCCGAAATGGTGTCTATGTTGGGGGTGGTCTGGACTGGCTCACTCCATTCAGTATCTTTACCGGAATCAGTGTGGTGGTGCTCTATGCGGCATTAGGCTGTGGCTGGCTGATTTATAAAACCGGAGATGACTTGCAGGATCGAATGTTTAAACTGATGCCTAAGCTGATTATGGCCTTGCTGATCATATTGGGTGCTGTCAGTATTTATACGCCGTTGACCCATCCACAGATTGCCGAACGCTGGTTTAGTCAGCCACAATTCACCTATTTTATGCCAGTTCCAGTTCTGGTTCTGCTATTTACCTGGCTGGCCTTACGTGCCTGTAAAAGGCGCAGTGAATTAGGCCCATTTACCTATATGCTTGTTCTGGTTTTCCTTGCCTATACCGGATTCTTGATCAGTCTATGGCCATATATTATTCCGCCAAGCGTGACTATCTGGCAGGCAGCAGCGCATGAAAATAGCCAGCTATTTGCCTTGATTGGCGCCTTGATCCTGATTCCAATTATTGTGATTTATACCGGTATGTCCTATTGGGTATTCCGGCATAAGGTCAGGGTCGGCGATGATGGCTATCATTAAGGAGTGGTCATGAAAGGCAAACAGGCATTATGGTTTGTAGGGTTGTGGCTGGCAGGATTTTTAACGCTGGCCCTGATTGCTGGCGCATTCCGCTTTCTGGTGCATTTGGCTTATTAAATTAGTAAAACTAAAATGAGTGAAAAAAAAGTGATCAGAATGTCCTGATCACTTTTTATCATTTGCAATTCATCTTTGACAAAATCAAATTTACGATTTTACCTGCTTACGATAAACACTTGGACGTACAGGGCGACTGTCTTTCCAAAGGCCTTTTTTCTGTTTCTTAGCTTTATTTTGCAGCTCCATCATATAGCGTAAATGGTTTTTATCTTTGATATATTCTTCATAGACCCACGCTGCACCACGTTTGACAATCTCTTCATTGATATTTTTGCGATAGCGGTAGACCACACCGACACAGCGGCCATAACGGTCAATATCGGTAATCTTGACCCGAACCATTTTATTATTCACCATGCTTTTGACCAGACGCTGCGATTCTTTACCATAGGCTTGCGATGATTCAGGAGCATCAACGAAGGCAAAGCGTAATTTGGTTTCAGAGCGACGAATGTTAAAACGGTAGCAGGTGAGGGTATCACCATCACTTACGGCTTTTACACGGCACCAGTATTTTTTGCCTTTCTTAAAAGGGCGGAAAACATCTTTTAAATAAACTGTAATCTTATGCAGCAGATAATAAGAAAAACATAGCAGTACTAGACCCAGCACAATTTGCCAGGTGATGGAGAGATTTAACAAAGGCAAGATCCAAATCAGCAAAACCAGCTGTAAAATCACAGCTAAAAGTCGAGCCATTTTAGAGCAAAGCCAGTAGATCTACGGATTAAAAGCTAATCACTCAGTGTTTAGTTTTGTACCAGCTAAAATAGCCTAAGCATATTTTTCTACTGAAAAGATGAAGATGCAACCATCTAAACTTATATAAAAATAGCCTAAGTAAACTTGCATTCCTTTATAAATAGCCTAAGCAAAAATTTTATAAATTTCACTTCTCAAAAATTGATGTCTTTTATTCTCTTGCAAATCCTTATGCCAATACATCCCCATATTAATTTTCGGCAGTTCCACAGGGACTTCAAAAATATTTAGACTGGTAGCCAATTGTAAATGCGTCAATACATTTTTAGGAATAGTCAGCATGGCTGTCTTTTGTTGCTCCAGAATTTGCAGAGCAGTTGAGTAATGCTGACAGCGTAAAAAAATCTGTCGTGAATATTGTTTCCGACTTAAATAAATATCTTCAACCAAAACACCAGTACGGCGTGATGACACGCCAATATGAGGCGAGGCAAGATAAATCTGCTCATTCATTTCTGTTAATTGTGTACACACTACAAATTCATCTTGCACCAGGCGTTCAAACTGGATTTTTTCAGCAATGTTTTGTTCCAGATCTATGACAAAATCAATCTGTTGAGAGGCGAGGTCTGCTGCTATATTTTTACGGTCCAGCTTCATACTGCTAAGTTGAATTTCCAGATTGAGTTGCTGAAAGTGCTGAACGAGTCTGGGAAAGATCATTGGCTCAATTTCATCATGAACGGCAATTTTCAAACTCTGAATCATTTCTGGTCTGAACTGCTGATGCTGTATTGAAATATTTTGAATCGAAAAAAGTGCATTCTTCAGCTCAGGATAGATCTGTTCCGCAAACGGCGTAGGCTGCATTTTGCTACCAGTACGTACAAATAAATCATCTTGTAAATGCTGTCTTAAACGTTGCAGAGCATGACTGGCAGCAGACTGGCTAACTGATAAAATCTGTGCAGCTTTAGAAATACTATTCTGCTCATAAATTGCCATAAAAAGCGGATAAAGGTTAATGTCGATACGATGAAAATTTCGCAGGTCCATGACTGTTTTGGAATGAATATTATGCATAATATTGTATGGGTTAAAATCATTTTATTCATAATAGGTTTTGGGTTAAGGTGTTGTAAAGCGTATGAATTAGAATATTTAGAGGGATAAAAGAGATGTTTGAGCTTTCAGCACGTGCACAAGATTATTTAAATAGAACCAAAAAATTTATTGCTGAGGAAATTGAACCAGTTGAAGCTGATTTCTGGCAGCAGGTTCATGAGTTGAATCAAGGCGGTGACTGGACCAAATGGCAATGGCCAGCAGAACTGGAAAGCTTAAAAGCCAAAGCCAAGGCAGCTGGCCTCTGGAATATGTTTCTCCCTTGTCCTGAACGTGGCCAAGGTTTATCAGTTCAGGAATATGCACATATTGCCGAACTTTCAGGTCGTAGCCTGATTGCACCAGTCGTATTTAACTGTAATGCGCCAGATAGCGGCAATATGGAAGTATTGTGGCGTTATGGTTCTGAAGAACAAAAACAAGAATGGCTGATGCCACTTTTAGAAGGAAAAATCCGTTCAGTCTTTTGTATGACTGAACCTGCAGTTGCATCCAGTGATGCCACCAATATGCAGGCAACGGCGATGGTGGAAGGTAATGAGATTGTTTTGAATGGCCGTAAATGGTGGTCATCAGGTCTGGGCGATCCTAACGCCAAAATCATTATTTTTATGGCACATACTCCAGATGAAACAAAAGACCGTCATCATCAGCATTCGATGGTTCTAGTTCCGGTAAATACCGCAGGGGTAAAAATTGAACGTATGCTGCCAGTGTTTGGTGACTACGATGCACCACATGGCCACGGCGAAGTCAGTTTTGAAAATGTCCGCGTTCCGGTAGCGAATTTTATTGGTGGCGCCGGTCAGGGTTTTGAAATTGCTCAAGGTCGTTTAGGACCAGGCCGTATTCATCATTGCATGCGCTGTATTGGTGCTGCGGAAAAATCCTTAGAGTTGATGATTGACCGTGGTATGAGCCGTAGCGCATTTGGCAAAGAGATTTTAAAACTCGGTGGCAACCTGGAGCGTGTCGCGGAAGCACGGGTTGCGATTGATCAGGCACGTCTTTTGACCTTGTATGCCGCCTATAAAATGGATACTTTAGGGAATATGGCAGCACTGACTGAAATTTCTGCAATTAAAGTCGTTGCGCCAAGTGTGCTGGAAAAAGTTGTTGATATGGCCATCCAGATCCACGGCGGTGCCGGTGTTTCTCGGGATACACCATTAACCGGATTTTTTGCTCAGGCACGTGCCTTGCGTTTGGCTGATGGCCCGGACGAAGTGCATAAGGGCATGATTGCCAAACTGGAACTGGCAAAACGTGGCTACAGTACTCGTCTCAAAAAATAAGCTGGCTTTAACTAGAAAATTGCAACGTATTAAAAAATTTTAAGGAAAAATTATGGCGGTTATTGATGTAGGTGGAGCAGTTCGTGCAGGTGAACAACTGGATGTACAAGCCATCACCAATTGGTTAATTCAGCAAAATGTGAATGTTGAAGGCCCTGTGCAGGTGACCCAATATTCAGGCGGAGCTTCAAACTGGACCTACCGTTTACAGTATGCCAATGCCGATTTAATTTTACGTCGTCCGCCACAAGGTACCAAAGCCAAATCAGCCCATGATATGGCACGTGAATATCATGTGCAGAAAGCCTTGGCTGAACATTATCCCGTCGTGCCTGAAATGGTCGCGCTTTGTCAGGATGAATCAGTGATTGGTTGTGATTTCTATGTGATGAAACGGCTTGAAGGAATTATTCCTCGCGCCAAAATGCCAGCTGAGCTGCAGCTTACTGAATCCGATATCCGGACTTTATGTATCAATGTGATTGATAAACTGATCGAATTGCATCAGGTGCCTTATCAAGGAACTGAACTTGAAAATCTCGGTAAGGGTGAAGGCTATTGTCGCCGTCAGGTCGAAGGCTGGGATGTACGTTATGAAAAGGCTAAAACTTTAAATGTTCCATCGTTTAAATATGTGCGCAACTGGCTTAAAGATAATATTCCTTCAGATTCTAAAACCTGTGTGATTCATAATGACTGGCGTTTTGATAATGTCATCTTAAATCCGGAAAATCCGACTGAAGTGATTGGCGTACTGGACTGGGAAATGGCGACACTCGGCGATCCGCTCATGGACCTAGGTTCTGCTTTAGCCTATTGGGTGGAAGATACTGACAATGCCATCTTTAAGGCAACACGCCGCCAGCCGACCAATCTAAAAGGTATGTTTACCCGTAAAGAAGTGGTGGATTACTACTTGGGAAAAACCGGCCTGCAACCGGAAAACTGGGCGTTTTATGAGGTGTTCGGAATTTTCCGTCTCGCGGTGATTGCCCAGCAGATCTATTATCGTTATTACCATAAACAGACTAATAATCCAGCGTTCAAGGATTTTTGGGTGGTGATTCATGCCTTGCATATTCGTGCCTTAAAACTGATTGGCAAGCAAAAACTGGAAGCCAATGAGATTGCACAAAAGTATGTGCTTAAATTTAAAGAGATAATGCCAAAATGACTACCATTTACTTGATCCGGCATGGCCAGGCCTCTTTTGGCGCAGAAAGTTACGATCAACTTTCGCCCAACGGCGAGTTACAGGCAAAGCTTTTGGGTCGCTATTTTGACGAAATCCTGAAAGAAGCGCCTTATGTGGTGGCAGGTTCCATGCAACGCCATCAACAGACAGCGCAATTATCACTGGACGAATGTTTTCCGGAAAGCGAGATTCTGACCGATAGTGCCTGGAATGAGTTTAATCATCAGCAGGTATTTGCGCGTTATGAGCCGCGCTTTAATCAGCCTGAATTGCTGAAACAGGATGTGTCAGAACATGAAAATCCACGGGATTATCTGAGCAAGATTTTTAGCGGTGCAATTGCACGCTGGACTGGCGATGATTATCACCATGAATATGATGAATCTTGGCCAAGTTTCAAAGCACGCGTGGAAAGCGGCTTAGAAAATTTGTGTGACAAGCTGACCAAAAGCCGTCCGCGCTATGCAGTGGTCTATACCTCAGGTGGTGTGATTTCTGTTGCAGTGGGTAAGATTTTAGGGCTGAGCCCGGAGAAAACCTTTGCCCTAAACTGGGCGATTACCAATACCAGTATCACGACACTGCGTCTGGTGGGTAATGAACCGCAACTACTCAGTTTAAATGAACATCATTTTATTAAAGCACAGCATCCAGACTTATTGACCTGGATTTAAAATGAGATTGAAAACGTAATGCGCTAGAAAAATAAAGGAATAGGGTAAACATATGGTTAAAACAATTTTAATTACCGGTGCAAGTTCAGGGATTGGCGCCGGTATGGCACGTGAATTTGCAAAAAAAGGCTATAATCTGGCCATTTGTGCGCGTCGTCTGGAGCGTCTGGAAACCTTAAAACAGGAACTGGAAAGCCAATATGGCATCAAAGTCATTGCCAAAACTTTAGATGTGACCGATTACGATCAGGTTTTTGAGGTTTTCCGCGCGTTTAAAGAAGACTTTGGCACGATTGACCGAGTGATCGTCAATGCCGGTGTCGGTGAGGGCCGTCGAATCGGTAAAGGTAATTTTGCCATTAACAAAGCCACGGTGGAAACCAACTTTATTTCGGCATTGGCACAATGTGAGGCTGCAGTTGAAATCTTCCGTGCACAAAACTCTGGTCATCTGGTGATGATTTCATCCATGAGTGCCATGCGCGGTATGCCAAAACATTTAACGGCTTATGGTGCAAGTAAGGCCGGCGTGGCTCATTTAGCGGAAGGCATTCGAGCTGAACTGATCGATACGCCAATTAAAATCACCACCATTTTCCCAGGATATATTCGGACTGAAATTAATGAAGGGGCAAAAAAGCTACCTTTTGAAGTAGATGAAAAAACCGGTTCGCGTTTATTGGCAGCAGAAATTGAAAAAGCGCCAGTGAAAGCCTATGTACCGAAATGGCCTTGGTTACCACTCGGTCTAGCCATGAAAGTATTACCACTTAAACTGGTGAACAAGTTAGGTTAAAAGTAATCTTAGATCTATAAAAAGAGAAGCTAGAGCGCTTCTCTTTTTATTTTATGACAAACTGAGAAAAATTTCTAAACCAGTATTTTTTTCTAAAAAAATGTATAGCTTGAATTTTCAGAAAAGCGAAATCTTATAAATCCTAATGTATTGATTATTAAAATAAAGTTTTAAATTATCAAAAATTATATTTTTATTTTATTGATGAATTTGCAATTAAATCAATTACTTTTAAATTTTCGTTTCATGAGAAAGACCATCTTTTACTTTTCCTAATTTTCGCCAATTTTAAGAATTTTTCCAAACTGTCCAAAACTTAGACATACTCACTCTAAAAGTGGAAAGATAACTTCTCTTTTTTAGAATTTCCTTTAATGTACAACCGTTCAGAAATTAAAGGTTGTCCATATGTCTACATCTGCGGATATGACTGACCAGCAGCGAATCTCCAAGGTCAGAAGTATCGTTACCCAGGCCGGGGAAGAGGTGCGTGCTCGTTATCCCATACTCAAACATCAGAACTTTATAGGTGCGAGTATTTTAGGCTTTGCCTGGGCAGGCATGATTGCATGCGCGGTAGCATATGGAACAGGTTATCTCTCAGCATGGTTTACCATTCCCTTGATTGCGATTTTTGCGTCATTGACCCATGAATTGGAACATGACCTGATTCATTATATGTATTTCAAAAAAACACCTTGGGCACATCATTTGATGTTAGCACTGGTCTGGTTGGCACGTCCAAACACCATCAGTCCGTGGGCACGTCGTCGTTTACATTTGCATCATCATAAATATTCAGGCACTGAACATGACCTGGAAGAACGTGGCATCAGTAATGGTATGCCTTGGGGCATTCGCCGAATTCTGGTCATTAGTGACCAGTTGATGTCAGTGTATCTGCGTCCATTTCAGATGTTTAAGATGATTCATCTTTTTCTGGAAAAACAGCCTGAAAAAGAACGTAAAATTGCCATGATTTCTCAGTTATTCGGCTTTTTACCTCTCAGCATTATTTACTATGGATTGTGCTATCTGTTTGTGGTTTTTCATGGTTTAAATGCGATTGCACCGCTATTTGGTTATGAGATGCTCTGGTCACAAGGTATTGTCAACACGATGCCGATCGTGAATCTGCTGGCAGTCATCTGGGTGATTCCGAACTTTATCCGTTCTTTTAGCTTGCAGTTTGTCAGTTCAAATATGCATTACTATGGCGATATTGATCCACGTGATGTGATCAAACAAACCCAAGTGCTCAATCCATGGTGGATGGTCCCGTTCCAGTTATTCTGCTGTAATTTTGGTTCGACCCATGCGATTCATCACTTTGTAGTCAAGGAGCCATTTTATATCCGTCAACTGACGTCTAAAACGGCGCATAAAGTAATGAAAGAAGTGGGCGTGCGTTTTAATGATGTGGGAACCTTTAAGCGTATGAATCGCTGGAATGACTATAAAATCTAAGCTTTGATTGTCATAAAAATCCCGTTTTTAAGCGGGATTTTTTTATATTTATCCTTTGTGATTTACCCAAGGGCAAGATGTATAAGCCTATATTTTGCAAGAATCCTATCTCAGTCAAATTTAGGTGAACATTCATCTAAAATGATTGCTGAGGAAATAGTTCAAAAGAATAAACTCAGGTAAAATCAAGTATATCTTTATATAAATTAGCCCACTATGTTGCTGAAAGCCGCCACCATTGCCTTGATTCCTGCACTCGTCATTCAGGGTAATCGCGTCAAGAAAAATACCTTGAAGTTGCCTGAACCACAGGGAAAACGTCAAGGTCGAACCGGAATAGGCAAAAAACTTTCTCTGCTCATTTTAGGAGATTCCGCGGCGGCAGGGGTAGGAGTAGAACATCAGGATGATGCATTACTGGGTGCAATTCTACATGAACTGAAAAATGACTTTGAAATTGACTGGAAATTACAGGCCAAAACCGGTGATACCAGCTCAAAAGTAATTCATGCTTTGGACCAGATTGAAGTCCAGCACTATGATGTAATCGTCACGTCGGTTGGCGTCAATGATGTGACAAAACTGATGCCTGCCCGGGTCTGGATTCAGAAACAGGAACAGCTTTATAGTAAAATTCAGCAAAAATTTAGTCCGAAACTGATCATTGCTGCCGGTGTGCCGCCAATGAATATGTTTCCGGCGCTACCGAATCCTTTGGCTTGGCTCTTTGGCCAGTATGCTAAACAGATGAACCAGCAACTGGAAAAATTTGTGAATCAGCAAGTGAATATGCAATGGATTGAATACGATATTGAAAAATACCGTGCCATGAATTTACAAATGGCTGCAGATGGTTTTCATCCGAGTAAGGAAGTTTATACACTTTGGGGACAAGAAGTAGCTGGCAAGATTCGGAAGACCTTCTAAAATAGTTGAAATCTCTCAATTTAGCTAATTCTATGTCTGATATTGAAACACATCCGCTACCGCCATTTTTACCACCCAATGCAAAATTGCTGATGTTGGGCAGCTTCCCGCCACCTGCCACACGCTGGAAAATGAACTTTTATTATCCAAACTACCAGAATGATATGTGGCGGATTTTTGGACTGATTTTTTTTGAGAATAAAGATTACTTTTTAGATCTACCCAATAAAAAATTTCAGGAACAATTGATCCGGGAGTTTTTAACAGAAACGGGGATTGCGATTTTTGATAGTGGCTATCAGATCCGGCGTTTAAAGGGCAATGCTTCAGACAAATTTTTGGAAATAGTAGTACCCACCAATATTGAGCAACTGCTCAGCCAAATGCCGCAGTGTAATCATATTATGACCACAGGCGACAAGGCCACAGACACCATGATGCTGTCCATGCCTGAAGGGACTCTAAAGCCGAGTATTGGGCAACCAAGTCAGGCTTATTTTGTCGGACGTGATCTGCATTTATATCGCATGCCTTCATCTTCTCGAGCATATCCGGTTTCTCTGGAGAAAAAAGCCGAAAGTTACCGGACAATGTTTGAGCATGTGGGTCTGGTTTAATATTTAATCCAATAATCAGATGAAAAATGGTTAAAGAGCTTTTTGGCTATAGATAAGAAATAAACTTACTATTTGTAAGTTATTGACCTTATTTATTCACATATTTGGATATTCGATCCAGCGATAGCTATTGATCTTCATCTCCCGGACATGATGAAAGCTGGACCAGATTAACTGACTACCTTTGGTCCATTTTAAAGCTCGAATACGCGACTCCACCTGTCGTATTTCCTCAAGCGAGGCCGGACGTAAAGGACCAATTTCTGCATATAAGCGTACTCCTGGATAACGCTTAAATTTACCTTTAAGTAACGAATGAAACCAAAACAGTTTGCTACTGTTCACAGCCTGTATGCATGCCATCGGCTGATGCTGTAAATTCTCAGAAAAAGTAGTGGAATAAGTATCAAAGAAGAAACCGATACTGGTCTTTTTGTTGAGAAATATGGTTCCGATCGGAGTAATACTAGGAAAGCCTTTGGGGTTGACTGTTGCAATAGAGCAATGCATGGCAGCCCGTTGTGCATCAGCGACCACCTGACGAATCTGTTGCCATTCACTATCAGAAATCATGTCGTGATTCTCTTTTTATTTTTTATAAATTTTATAACAACTTATTTAGCTTGGCATTGCCTGAAAAAATTGAAGATAGGGCAGTTTAATCAATCTAAAACGTCACTCAGATTATAAAAAAGAGCCACATGGGCTCTTTAAAAAATGCAAAATTCGGCGATTAGTCATCGTATTCGACATAATCCCACAAATTTAAACGTGCTTTAATTTCCTGACGGATTTCAGGCAACATCGGCAAAAGAGTACCATCAATCCATAAACTCAACGCTTGGGCAGAGAGTACTTGCTGCTGTTCATCGACCAGTTGTGCACCTTTCAACATAATGCCGGTCTCATCAGTGGCTTCAGTTTCTACACCTTTAAATAAAACCTGTAATTCATAACCGCTATCCTGAATCAGCCATTCCAGTTCGAGCTGAATATTTTCACTGGATTTCAAAACCACCTGTCCCTCGACCGTATCGGAGTCGGACAGACAGTCGTGTTCCACCCGAATTTTGGCCAAATACCATTCTTGCTGGGATAAATCATGGAGGGTTTTTACAGGTGTCAGAATATCACTGAACTTAAACTGACGGCTTAAATCAAAAAATTGCATGGGAGTGGAGGGCGAAAAATCGCAAAATACGAGAAAAGTGTAATTCTAAAGTAAGCGCAATCGACTGTAAAACCTTTTAAAAGATGATCGGACTAAGTTAGGTTAATCGGCTATTCTCGAAATACGGGCTTTTCATAGCATGTAATTTTAAGGTCACTCCAATGTCATTACATTAACCATTCACCGGGAAATTTCGTCACCAGATTCATCATAAAACGCTGGAATTTTGTAGTTTCCGGATCATGTAAATGTTGAATGCTACGGCCATCTTTTTGATGTTCTAGCCAAATCATTTCATTTTTTTCATTCAGCTTAAGCTGATAAGCCACGCGTGGTAAGTACTGATCCATCGCACTGGTAATTTCCTTCTGAAAATCTTCCGACTCAATGACCAGACCGACTTCGGTATTCAGATAGGCTGAACGCGGATCAAAATTAAATGAACCGACAAAAACCATGCCATCCAGATCAAAAAACTTGGCATGCAAACTGGAGCTATTTTTGTTTTTAGCCGGGATAATGTCTCCGGTCATAATTTCATACCAGGTCCGTTCCGGACGGACAATGTAGGGTTTAAATTCCCAGAGTTCGATGCCACTTTTCAATAATTGCTGACGATATTGCTGGTAATAGGCATGCACTGCGGCCACATCATTGGCCTGAAAAGAGTTAGTCAGGATTCTGATTTTCACACCCTGTTGCGCACGGCGGGTTAAATAGTCGGCCCCTTTTTGCGTGGGAATAAAATATGAGGACACTAGTTCCAGATGTTTTTTTGGCTCACCCATTAATTCAAGCAGATGGGTATAAATATAATCGCCATTTTTGGCATGAGGACGGGCTTTTGCGGGACTATCCGCAACAAAATAAGCTGGCGCCCAGTGCATAGGTTGTTTTTTTAAGTGTTGTTCGACTTGTTTCTCGGCAATGCCCACCCGGCGTTTGAGTTCAGTTTCATCAACATCTTCACGTTCAAATTCAGTTCTGAGCCTTTTGAGCATTTCAGGATGGCCGGCATCATTGAGCACCTGTCGTACATCATAACTCAGATCATCATTCCAGAAGTTAATAAAGGTCTGATTGGCATCTGTTACGCTTTGCCCCGCGAAGAATATATCAACATCGGTGAATTGAAAATCTTCACTGGCATCAAAATATTCACTGCTGATATTGCGGCCGCCGGTCACGGCTGCAGTGCCATCCGCAATGATCAATTTATTGTGCATGCGATGATTGACCTTTTTCATCCGGAAGCCATAATCCAGCGCACGTAAATGACGAAATTTATAGGGATTAAAAATCCGAACTTCAAAATTTGGATGTTGGCTTAGAGCAAGAAGCTTGTCATCAAGCTGGGTACCATTTTGATCGTCAATCTGAACCCGTACTTTGACACCGCGATCGGCGGCTTTAAGTAATTGGGACAAGATCATATTGCCAATATAATCATCCTTCCAAATGTAATATTGTAGATCCAGATGATATTTAGCTTTGTTAATCAGGTGCAGACGTGCTGCCATACTCATAAAGCCATCATAGAGCGGCAAGAAAGCCGTTTTACCGCTATTGATCTGCTGTTTTGAAAGTTGATTGTCGATCCAGTGCGCAGGTCGAACCGGCGTAATTTTCGCTTCTTCAGCAGTGTTGGGAGCCAGTTCACAGCCAGAAAGCATGATGCTAAAAGTAAAAATGCTCAAACATACAAAGGGCGAAGGTTTAGTCATTGATGTTCCATTAATTATAGGATCTTTTATTCCTTATCTGGTGATGTTAATAGTTGAATCTGCGAATAGAAAGAGGTTACTGTTAGTCATCTGTAAATCAGCAAAAAAAGACAGTTTTACATGAAATCACGTGCAGCAGTTGCGTTTGGTCCAGGCCAGCCATTAGAAATTGTAGAAGTGGATGTTGCTCCACCAAAAGCAGGTGAAGTACTGGTAAAAATTAGCCATACAGGCGTGTGTCATACCGATGCATTTACCTTGTCTAGTGAAGATCCTGAAGGTGTATTTCCTGCAATTTTGGGTCATGAAGGTGCGGGTGTGGTTGTTGAAGTCGGTGAAGGCGTCACCAGCCTGAAACCGGGCGATCACGTGATTCCGCTTTATACTGCTGAGTGCGGCGAATGCTTGTTCTGTAAGTCAGGTAAGACCAACCTGTGTGTTGCTGTGCGTGCGACCCAAGGTAAAGGCGTAATGCCAGATGGAACGACCCGTTTCTCTTATAATGGCGAGCCGATCTATCACTATATGGGTTGTTCAACTTTTTCTGAATATACTGTGGTAGCTGAAGTTTCTCTGGCGAAAATTAATCCTGAAGCCAACCATGAGCATGTTTGCCTGCTGGGCTGTGGTGTGACTACTGGTATTGGTGCGGTGCATAACACCGCTAAAGTTCAGGAAGGTGACAGTGTTGCAGTATTTGGTTTAGGTGGTATTGGGCTTGCTGTAGTACAAGGCGCACGTCAGGCCAAAGCCGGCCGTATCATTGTGATTGATACCAATCCGGATAAATTTGAACTGGCGAAACAGTTTGGTGCGACAGATTTCCTGAATCCAAAAGACTATGATCAGCCGATTCAGCAAGTGATTGTCGAAATGACTGGTTGGGGTGTAGACCATTCATTCGAATGTATCGGCAATGTAGATGTGATGCGTTCAGCACTAGAATGTGCGCATCGTGGCTGGGGTCAGTCGGTGATTATTGGTGTTGCCGGAGCAGGTAAAGAAATTTCAACCCGTCCATTCCAGTTAGTCACAGGTCGTAAATGGATGGGTACTGCATTTGGTGGGGTAAAAGGTCGTTCACAATTGCCGGGAATGGTAGAGCAATCCATGAAAGGTGAAATTCAACTTGAGCCTTTTGTGACACATGCCATGCCACTGGATCAGATCAATGAAGCTTTTGACTTGATGCATGAAGGTAAATCAATCCGTACGGTCATTCATTTTGACTAAGCTTTTTCAATTTTAAAAAAGACCGGTATTAAACCGGTTTTTTTTATGCGGCTTTCACTTGATTCAGGATACATTAGTGCATGAAAGCCTCACAGAGAGTCACTGAAACAAAACACGCCTGCTAATGTCATTACATGCCAGATGCTTATATTAAATAGGACGTATGAAGATACGTGCTAAAACCATTTTAAAGAATAAGGATAAGCTCTATGTCGAATGATAATTTTGATCGTGATGTAATTAAGAATGCGCCTAAAGATGTCCGCGATGATTTAAATGCTGATCCAATTACGGGTGAACCTGGCGCACATCCTGTAGGTACAGGTGTAGGTGCTGCAGGTGGTGCAGCTGCAGGTGCAGCTATTGGTGCTGCAGGCGGTCCAGTGGGTGTCGCTGTCGGTGGCGTTGTCGGTGCTGTTGTTGGTGGTCTGGCAGGTAAAGGTGTAGGCGAAGCTATAAATCCAACAGAAGAACAGGCTTACTGGCGTGATAATTCGATCAATACGCCATACTATTCAGATGCCCGTACTACCTATAGCGATCTGGATTATGACCGTGATTATGATACGGCCTACCGAGTCGGTTATGAAAACCGTGGTAGCTATGATGCCCATACCCGTTTTGAAGACGTAGAACCTGATTTGAGACTGAAATGGGAACAAATAAAAGGCGAATCACGTTTAAACTGGGAACAGGCTAAATTTGCAGTGCGTGATGCCTGGAATCGTGTTTCACGTTAATTTTTAATCTTTGGATTAAACTGAAGTTTCTTTGGTAAAACCCGCAATAGGTTTGTGGGTTTTACTAATTTTAGTGATACATATCACGGTTTGATTGATCGATAAATAAAAGTAGAAAAGTTAATAAATATTTTTTTATATTTAATGCTTGTCAAATGATCACAGAGCGCGTATTTTAATTTCAGAATCACATTTTATGAAAGACATAACATGTTAAAGCAACCTATCATTTCAAACGCATATTTTTATTTCTGGCAGTTTAGCTAATTGCCTGAATGCGTTTGGGCAATGAAAAGGTTGCCCACCAGTTTATACCTGATCGGCAACCCTGATCAGGTTTTTTTATGCCTTTCATTTTTTAAAATATTTTGGAGACAGCCATGACAAACTTTAACTATTCATACTTTAACAACTTTTATTGGTCTTATTTTAGTCAGCTAATGACACTCACAACACTTTCGATTAGACCCATAACGCTCAAATAAAAGTTTGGACTGATTGCCAGTCCCAGGATTAAAGTCATGAATACCCCAAATACATCACAACAACATCATGCTGAAAGCATTTTAATTTTACCTCAGCAGCTTAAGCAGCAATTGCCACTGTCTCCGCAATTGGCCAGCCAAGTCGCTGAACATCGTCAAATCATTCAAAATATATTAGAAGGCAAGGATCATCGTTTGATGGTGGTCACCGGCCCATGTTCCATTCATGATGAAGCTTCGGCGCTAGACTATGCAGAAAAATTAAAACAGCTTCAGTCACAGCTATCTGATCAAATTTTCCTGGTGATGCGTGCTTATATCGAAAAACCGCGGACTACCGTAGGCTGGAAAGGTTTCCTTTACGATCCAAATCTGGATGGTTCATCCAATATGCAATTGGGCTTGGAAAAATCTCGTGACTTATACCTAAAAATCATTGAAATGGGTCTGCCCATTGCCTCTGAAATTCTTAGCCCGATGGCAACTGCTTATTTCGATGACTTATTAGCTTGGGGTGCGATTGGCGCACGTACCAGCGAATCGCAAATTCATCGCGAAATTTCCAGCCATATGCCGTACAGCATCGGTTTCAAAAATGGTACTGACGGTTCGATCCAGATTGCATTAGATGCCATTCAGTCTGCCTCTCATCCTCATCAATTCCTGGGGATGAGCCAGTCTGGTTTACCATGCATTTTACACTCGCAAGGTAATCCTAAAGCACATTTGATTTTACGTGGCTCGAATAGCGGACCAAATTACCAATTGTCAGAAATTGAGAAAATCCGGGCCAAACATCAGATCGACTTACCGGCATTGGTGATTGACTGTAGTCATGGCAATAGCTCAAAAAATCCGATGCTGCAGCCTGAAGTACTGGAGCAGATCGTGGCAGAACGCTTACAGACCAATGTTCGTGGTGTAATGCTAGAAAGTCATCTTGTTGACGGGAATCAAAAAATTTCTGAGCAAATGACTTATGGTCAGTCAGTCACTGATGGATGTCTGGGCTGGAAAAAAACCGAACAACTATTGTTAAATATGACTGACTCACTACGACTCGAAGGTTTGAAGCGTAGTGCTTAAAACTGAAAGATGTCTTTCCTCAATTGATTGGGGAAAGACAGAATCGGATGAAGCTGATCACCGCATCTACCTGATGCTTAAAGCAGCTCATCACAGCGTTTGAAAATAAAAATAATGATTAGGGCGTGTCCTCATTTGGCTTTACACCAAATAAATATGCAAGCAATGTAAATCATAGACTGGTAATTTCGTGCAAGCTTATCAAATCGGGTTGCAATCGCTCGGAAATG
>NZ_JBWVSU010000018.1:0-42636 GCF_056642055.1 Acinetobacter sp. 129952
GAGATGGAACCTCTTCCGGTAATGCTTGTCAGGGATTTGTCCATATATGGAAGCGCAGCACTGAAAATTACATGTTCCACTAGTACGAAGAACTTATCTGGATTGATTTGCCAGGAAGATGAAATTATAAAGTTACATAACTTATGTAACTTACGAAACTTATGAGCTTATGTAATCCTGCAGAGAGTGATGAGATGGAACCTCTTCCGGTAATGCTTGTCAGGGATTTGTCCATATATGGAAGCGCAGCACTGAAAATTACATGTTCCACTAGTACGAAGAACTTATCTGGATTGATTTGCTAGGAAGATGAAATTATAAAGTTACATAACTTATGTAACTTATGTAATCTTGAAGAGAGTGATGAGATTGAAAACTTTCCCTATATTTCTTGTCAGGGATTTGTCCATATATGGGAGTGCAGTGCTGAAAAATTAAAGATCTCTCTAGCCACAAGATCGCCAGAGGCTGATCTGTCAGAGATATAAATTTATATAACTTACTTAACTTATAAACCTTGATAGAACTTTTCAATAAAGTTTCGAGCTTTGAGAACCAGATCATCTGCCCCCATTTTTCCATCTAAATCGTACACAATATTCTAAAGATGTTTTTATATTTGTTGAAGTTGAGCCTGAGTCATGAAGCAAGAATCTCTAGTAATACCTAAATTTGCTTAAGTATAGCGATTATCTGCTTATAAAAATTAGGTTTTTGACCATATTGGAATCAAATATGGGGTTCACCGAATGCTTACCTAAAAAAGTTTATCAAAGCACTTGAAAAATTAATAATAAAGATTATCGTATTACGGCAACCTCAGAAAATGGATTATATATGATTCCAATGTTAGCTTCACAACTCAAGCAAGAAACCGACTGGCGTGTTATTCACTGTGAAGTATTAATGGATCAATCACATACAGATACTGATGAGGCTTTTGGAAATATCCAAATAGTATCAAAAAACGGTGTCTCTATATGTTTTGGGTTTACCTCATACAAGAATAAAGAAATCGAAATGGACGAAATCCGTATTCTAAATTCAGATAATATTGAAATATGTGTGCATAAAGATGATGGTGGTGAGGTCATACCTGCCGCTTATGACATTGCAGATCAAACAAATTGGCGAAAAATTGCAATAAATACGAAATATGAAAAAGTTAGAAGGAAAGTTAAAAGTATAAGTTTTAATCTGGATAATGAAGCTGACATTTTACATTTTGCACAAAGTCAAAAAGACTTTTCAAACTGGGTAAAAAATAAAATTTTAGAAGAAATAAGGTAAAAATCGGTAGCCTAAATTTCATCCACAGGAAATAAGGATAATTTCTATCTTGGAACCTTGATAACTGGGCAAAAATACCAAAATTGAGCATTTTCTAGCCGGGCTTATTGGCAAAAACTATCAAAAAAGCCGACTTGTTTCCAAGTCGGCTTTTCGAGTTTACGCCCTATTTCTTATAGGGCTTTGTTGCACAAACCTATCTGTAAAGGCTTTTTCAGCGATATAATTTTCAAATGAAGAAGCCTACACACAAAATCTACCGCACAACCAATTGGCCCGCATATAACCGAGCACTCATGAGTCGCGGAAATATTGCCATTTGGTTTGATCCTGCTACGCAATGGTATGCTCCATCAAAAGGCAAACAAGGGCGAAATCAAACCTACTCCGACGCAGCTATCCAATGCTGCTTAATGATTAAATCCTTATTCCGTCTATCTTTACGTATAGTCACTGGCTTTGTGCAAAGTCTGATTAAACTTTGCGGATTAAATTGGACCGCACCAGATTACAGTACGCTTTGTAGAAGACAAAAGCATATTGATATTGCAATCAGCTACCAAAAAAGTAGCGATGGGCTGCATCTACTCGTAGACTCTACAGGCATGAAGTTTCTAGGTGAGGGCGAATGGAAACGCAAGAAACATGGAGCTGAATATCGTCGCCAATGGCGTAAACTACATATTGGTATAGATGCCAAAACCCTACAAATACGCGCTATTCAGCTCACAACCAATAATGTCAGTGATTCACAGGTGCTTGGTGATTTACTTAATCAGATTCCACAAGATGAGCAGATTGACTCTGTTTATACCGATGGAGCTTATGACACCAAGCAATGCCGTCAGGTCATTGCAGATCGGCAAGCACATGCGGTGATTCCACCTAGAAAAAATGCGAAACCATGGAAAGATACAAAGAGTAGCTCGCTAGATCGAAATGAATTACTTCGAACAGTTAAACGTTTAGGCAGGACATTATGGAAAAAATGGTCAGGCTATCATCGCCGCAGTTTGGTGGAAACCAAGATGCATTGCATCAAATTATTAGGCGATAAATTAATGGCAAGAAGCTTTCCTAGTCAGGTGAATGAAATTCATGCACGTGTAGCAGTCCTCAACAGATTTACGGAATTAGGTCGACCACTTACCCAAGTTACGCCTTAAATTTGGCTCAATTAGGGGCGCTTTGCATTTCAAATCTTTGTGCAACAAAGCCCTCTCTAATTAGTAATATTGTAGTTTCAAGCTTGAGTACAACAGGTATTTTTTTGATAATAGATGTAGAAAAGTAGTGGAATTTTAAAGTTTTTAAACAATAGAAATTTAATAACATGAATTGATTATGGATTTACCAACTCTTAAATTTTTTAACTGATATTATTGTTATATAAGATATTTTGGTTCTTTAAGATTAATTACTAATAATTGTTAAAAAATTATCGATTTAAGGTTGTTAGGGTGCTTTATGGCTAGACCTCTAAGAAAGGTTAATAGGGAAGGTGTTTTATACACTCGGCGTAGTATTGTTGAATGTGAGATTGATGAACTAGAAAAAATCAGTCATGAGGAGATTGTTGCCAGAAGTATTATTTGGCCAAAATCAATTGAGGGTTTTATATCAAGTGAAACATTGCTCTATTTTATTCGAAATACTGATAATTCTTGGCTTCGTGAAAAGTTACTCCTAGCTCTCTTAGAAAGAATACATCGTAATCTTCCTAAACCTCATAGCCTAGATGGAAGAACTTCTTCCTTAAGTAATATGGAAATCCGCGATAAAGTTCGTGATGATTTTATCGATTTACTATTAGTGGATCAGGATAGTTATGAGGAGCGTCTTGATTATTTTGAAGTCAACTTTAACAGCGCATTAGCTAAAGACCGAGTTGATGCACAAAATAAAATTCAAAATAAAGATAATCTCACTCAAGGATTATATGGTGAAGATGAAAATATCTTACCAGAGGTTGAAAATGCGTTAGAACCCTATGATCCTTTTGATGCAAATGAACTTGACAAAGAATATTACCGACGAAGTCTACATGAGGCGATTAATGTTTTATCACCACTTCAGCAACGTATTGTCGTAATGTGGTGTCACGATATACCCATTATTTCGAAAGATCCCAATGAAATGACAATCACTAAAACGTTGAAGAAGTCAGATAAAACTATTCGCACGCACCGTGATTTTGCGCTTGCAATATTGCGTAAACAACTAGAAAATAAGGAGAAATTTTAATGAGAGATCAAAATATTTCTCGTGAGGATGTACTGAGAGACTTCTCAGTAGAATTTGATTCTAGTAAAGATATCTTACTAAAGTATCTCATAGAGTTTCCTGAATATTCTAATGAATTAGTCGATCTGTCACTCGAGCTGACTCGTGAAATTGATGACTGTGTACCACTTACCCCAGATGATGAAATAAGTATTGAGTCTGCTTTGGATCGATTTCGTAGGGGGCTTACCCAGCAATCGGAACAAATAGATATACCTCCACAGCGTTTCTCAAATGCAGCAAAGTTATTAAATCTTCCCAAACAAGTTTTAATGGCTTTTGGAGTAAGAAGAGTTGAACTGTCATCTGTTCCATTACATTTTATTAATAGGCTTGCGATAGTTCTACAGGTAACGACTGCTCAGTTGAAGGCCTTTCTTGCACTACCACCACAAGCACAACATAGCCGAAGTTATAAATCTAATGTAAAACCAACTGCGCCAAGCAAGGTATCTTTCGAAAAGATTCTTCATGATGCACTTATTCCAGAAGAACGAATTCAAGAGATAATAAATAGAGACGAATGATATGGATGCTATCGAGATCGCTCGCCAGCGCGCTGACAAACTACATCATGAGGCTGTAGGCAGAGGGCTAGATCCTTGGAACTCTTATGCTTTTGCTGTTGCTGAAGCTGCGTTTCGAGATATTGACGTAGAGAAGTGTTTACAATGTTCCGATGAATTAAATGGCGCACGGGCGTTCTTTGATAGCACATATAGATTAATTACACATGAGGATTTTGGTTCATCTTTTGAACAGGCATTTCTTGTAGCGCATGAAATTGGTCATGTTGAGCTAGGAGATGATACACAAGATGAATATGTTATTAGTATTGACCCTAGCCGTACAGCAGAATCTGAACTATCAGGAATAAGTCGCGTTGTGGATTATAACCATCGACAACGACGTGAAGTTCAGATGGATCTTTTCGCCCGAGAATTCTTGCTTCCGCGTTCAGTTGTTAAAAAAATGCATCTTGAATGCCATATGACTTGTAGTGATATCGCTAGTAAGCTCGGAGCACCTTTTGAGGTTGTTGCACAGCAAATGCTTGATGCAATGCTGTTGCCTATGGTTGAAAATAAACCACAAGAAATTGATCCAGAGATGCCTCTCAATGAAAAGCAGAATGATGCAGTAAATCATAGAGGTTCTGCTTTTTTACTTCAGGCTGGTCCAGGTACAGGTAAGACTCGAACTCTCATAGCAAGAGTTGAAAGTTTGCTGAATGAAGAGGTTGATCCTCGACGGATATTGTTATTAACCTTCTCGAATAAAGCAGCTGCGGAAATATCAGAACGTATCGCACGAAAGCAGCCCCATGAGGCAGCGGCTCTTTGGATAGGGACTTTTCATGGGTTTGGCCTTGATCTGCTTCGTCGATTTCATGATTTATGTGATTTACCAGCGGAACCCCGCTTAATGGATCGTTCAGAGGCTGTAGAACTTCTGGAAGAGGAGTTCTTACGTCTTAATTTAAATCATTATCGTGATTTGTACGATCCTTCTCAAAATATTGTCGATATTTTGAATGCTATTTCCCGGGCAAAGGATGAGGTGATAGATGCATTACAGTACCGAATTCTTGCAGAGAATATGCTAGCAAAGGCCAGTAGTGCAGAAGAACGTGAAACTGCTGAACGAGCATTAGAAGTTGCTGTAGTATACGAAGCTTATGAAAAGATAAAGAAACAAGAAAATTGTTTAGATTTTGGTGATTTAGTGATGCTACCAGTACAACTGCTGGAGGCTAATGCAGAGTTACGTCAACAGTTGCAGCATGATTATCTGCATGTATTGGTGGATGAATATCAGGATGTTAATAGGAGCAGTATCAGGTTATTAAAGGCTCTCAAACCATATGGTGATAATCTTTGGGTCGTTGGTGATGCAAAGCAGTCAATTTATCGGTTTCGTGGAGCCTCGTCATTTAATATATCGCGTTTTTGCGTGGATGATTTTCCCGGGAGTGTAGGTCAATCACTGAAAATTAATTACCGCTCTGCTTCAGAGATCGTGACATCATTTTCAAGCTTTGCATCAGATATGAAAACAGGCGGTACACACAGTGCTCTTACTGCAAATCGCCCTGCATCAGGTTTTCTTCCGGAAATACGAACAGTAGAAAGTGGTGACCTGGTAAGTTCCGCTTTAGCTGAATCAATTAATAAAATGTGTGATCTTGGTTTTAAGTATCGAGATCAAGCAGTTTTGTGTCGGGGGAATGACAAGCTCTCAGAATTAGGGCGGGATCTGGAACGATTGGGAATTCCGGTATTATTTCTGGGTAGCTTATTTGAGCGACCAGAAATTAAAGACCTTATAGCATTGGTCTCTATTTTGACAGATAAACGCGCTTCCGGATTGATTCGTATTGCATGTTGTACAGAATTTAAGATGCCAATGGAAGATGTCACTCAAATTCTAGAGCATCTACGCACAAGCGAAAGAGAACTTTGTGACTGCAACATATCATTGTTAGCTTTATCCCCAGAGGGATTATCTTCACTTGAAAAATTAAAAAATGTACTACAGGGTTTTAGTAATCACTCACACCCTTGGAATGTTTTAGCGACTGTGCTTTTCGATCGCACACGAATGATAGCTGAAATTGCAACATCAGAGTCTGTTGGAGGGAAAGCTGAAGGAATTGCTATTTGGCAGTTTATGAATTTTGCTCGGCAACAACTTAAAGGTAGTGCCTTTCCCATAGTAAAAATGATAATGCGAATACGTCGTTTACTTAAGCTTAACGATGATCGTGATCTCAGTCAGCTTCCGACAGCGGCCCAAAATATTGATGCAGTCAAATTGATGACGATTCATAGTTCAAAAGGTCTTGAGTTTCCTGTTGTTCATTTAAGTGGGGTTAATAAAGATACACTACCTGGCTCATATAGACGGACAAAATGTCCACCACCTGAGGGTATGGTTGCTGGTGGTAAAGGTTCATCTAATGATGTAGCCAGAGAAGCTCACGACAATGAGCAAGAATGTCTTTTTTACGTAGCAATGTCACGTGCACGAGAAAGACTATTTTTTTATGGTGCAAGGACTAAAGGTCAGAAAAAAATCCAACGTCCACTTTCTGGTTTTTTGGAAAGGATTGGCCCTGTTTCGCACATAAAAACTCTCCCAGTATTACAATTACCAATAGCACCGGAAAGTATCCCATTAGTAGTGGAATTTCAGGGAGATGTAAGTTTCAGTGCTAATGCTTTAGATTTATATGATAGGTGCCCTAGACGGTTTCTATATACTCATCTTTTATGCATTGGTGGTCGTAGACAAGAAACTGCATTCATGCAAATGCATGAAGCAGTACGCGATGTATTTCAAGCATTAATTGGCTTAGATAATGATCCTTCAATAAATTGGAAACCTATGTTGGAGGCTACTTTTGAAAAGTTTGGTTTACATGAGCATGGATACGTAAGTGATTATCGTAATATCGCTGAGATGATGCTCAATTTTTTTATCCAGTCCAGAAATGGAGCAATTGTTGAAGTTTTTGATAAATTAGTTTTGAATGTTGCAGGTGTAAAGATAACAATTCATGTTGATGAAATGCTGCTACGAGATGATGTGCGTACGTTACGCTGTATCTTTACTGGTCATGCACCTAGTTCAGACCCAAAAAATATAAAATATGCAGCATTTTCCCTTGCTGCAAAGAGTACTTTTCCTGATTCATCTGCAGAATTGGTCTATTTAGCCGATAATAAGGTTTACCCTCTCGACTTTAAACCAAAAGCCCTAAACAATTTTGAAGACAAATTACGAGAAATTTTCATTCGTATCCGTGGTGGTGATTTTAAAATAGCAGATTCAGCATTTAGCTGCCCTAATTGTCCTGCGCTATTTATTTGCGGTAGAGTCCCGACCGGTATCATAAAGAAAAATTTTTAAAATAAATTATAAAAAAATTACCGACGATGCTTTGTCGGTCCGATTAAAGAGATGTAGCCAGAAAATTCCTTCTGGTCAAAACTTTAAGAGGTGTTTATATGAATCCTATTCAGGATGATTTTGATGATGTTGGCGAAGCGGTTCGTGAGAACCGTCCGTTAAAAGCTGCAAATGGATATCGCATTAGTGTTGGAATAGACAATGTGAATTTCCAACAGGCTTTTGTTTCTGATCCAGTGCCTACAGGGCGGCAGATATTATCTGTAGTAGGGCTTGATGATCGGGATGAGGTAACTCTTTATGCGATATTACCATCTGGTGAATTTGAAGATATTCGATTAAATGAAACTTTTGACTTGCGTGGGCGAGAAGTTGAACGGTTTATTGCTTTTCGTACGGATCGGGAATTCAAACTAACACTTGATGGTCGTCAGCTTAAATGGGGCAGGTCAGCTATTGAGGCCAACAACTTGTATGTATTGTCAGGTATTAGTCCAGATCAAGCCGTATTTTTGGAGGTGCGAGGTGGTACTGATCGCCTTATTGAACCTGATGAATTGCTGGATCTTACAGCTCCTGGTATAGAGCATTTTATTACAGCTAAACGACCAGTTCAGGGTTACACCATCACTATTAATTCTCTTGATGAATCAGTACCTAATAAGCAAGTCACATTTGAACAGGTTGTCCAACTGGCATTTCCTAATGACCCAATCGGATCAAATATTATCTACTCTATGACTTATCGTCATGCAGCATCTAGACCAAATGCTGGTGAGCTTGCGGAGGGTGGGGTTATTGAAGTTAAACATCAGGGGACGATTTTCAATGTCACAAAAACTATTCAATCTTAATGATGATTTACGCCAGCTTCGTGAAGCTGGCTATCATGTGCAAATTATTGCCGGCTTCCTTGTTATGAAAGAGGTACCTTATGTAAATGCACAAAAATGCGTTCGCAAAGGTACCCTTGTAACATCATTGGATCTTGCCGGTGATAATACACGTAAACCTGGGTGTCATGTCATGCATTGGGATGGGGAATATCCTTGTAAAGCTAATGGAATGCCTATAGATGAAATTCGCCATGTAACTCAGCACATGGATTTTGGTCATGGTATTACTGCTGAACATAGCTTTTCAAGTAAACCAGGTCCAGAAGGATACCCAGATTACTTTGCTAAAATGTCTACCTACGCGACGATTTTGTCTGGTCCAGCAGCGGTATTACAGCCAGGTATGAGTCCAAAGATATTTCGTGCTCCTGATGAAACTGAAATTGAAAGCATTTTTAATTATATTGATACAGCTTCTGATCGTGCCGGGATAGGCAAACTTTCAGAAAAGCTAGAAAGCGAGGTTGTTTCAATAATTGGAACTGGGGGGACTGGAAGTTATATTATTGATTTAGTTTGCAAAACTCCCGCACATGAGATACGTCTGTTTGATGCGGATGAGTTTTTACAGCATAACGCTTTTCGTGCTCCTGGTGCTCCCTTATTACATGAGCTGCGAAATGCGCCACTGAAGGTCAATTATTTCAAAAATATTTACGACCGAATGCATCGTAATATTGTTGCGAATCCAGTTAGCTTGAACTCTACCAATCTTGAATTATTAAATGGAACTTCGTTTGCGTTTATTTGTATTGATGCTGGTGAAGATAAGAAAGCGATCATTCAGAAATTGGAGTTACTTGATATACCTTTTATTGATGTTGGAATGGGGATAGAGTTCGTAAATGGTAGTCTTGGTGGCATTTTGAGAGTGACAAGTAGTACTCCTGATAAACGCGAACATATCCATTCAGGACGTATTTCATTTGCTAGTGTTGGTGAGAATGATCTTTATGCATCTAATATACAAGTCGCTGATTTAAACTCATTAAATGCGGCTTTAGCTGTAATTAAATGGAAAAAATTGAGAGGCTTTTATAGAGATTTGGAGAATGAACATCACTCTACCTACACTACGGATGGAAATATGTTACTGAATGGGGATCTGACATGCTGAAAATTAAAAAGCTAACAAACCATTTTATCCGTAATATCCCACGTGAAATCGATACAGGCGTTTTATATATCTCAATGGAATATGCAACAGCAGTGCATAGCTGCTGTTGCGGCTGTGGAGAACGGGTTGTTACTCCATTATCACCAACCGACTGGAAAATGATTTTTGATGGCGAAAGTGTTTCACTGACGCCATCTGTTGGGAATTGGAATTCTGCATGTCGTTCACACTACATTATTAAACAAAATGTAGTAATTGAAGCTGGTAGTTGGAGCGAAGATCGAATCACAGCAGAAAGAAAGAGGGATAAATTAGCTAAGACTCATTATTATCAATCTATAGCTCAACCAGAGAGTGAAGTAAATAATAATGAAAAAGAAGCTACCTTTAGAAAACCGCCTGAGAATAAAGGTATTTGGGATAGTTTGCGTAGATGGTCACGAAAATTAATTAATAAAATTGATTAGTGAAATAGGGATAATCTCTCCATGAGTCAGACAAATCCGAAGTATAGTTTTTCATATTTTCCCTGTTTACAGCAGGGAGAATATTAGCTAACTAAAACTAACATAATATACTCTATGCAAATCTTTTAAGATCAATAGCATAATACTTTATGAAAAGCCCACTTCTACTCGAATTGTCTTTTTTATGACAACTTATGTGTCCTTCAGGCACTGTTGCAAATAGAGATTTGAGTCGATGAAGTTCCTTTTTAAAAGTGCTTAGAGACCGAAAACCCTGTTGATTAGACACACTTCACCTTGAGGCTGACCATAATAAAATGACGTGTGTGATTCATAGACATCATTTCAATATAATGGGTGTCTATGAACAGAGAAATTCAACAAAGACTCGTATGGGTTAAATTATTTGAAGAGACTAATGATGCTGGTCTAGTTTGTCGGAGATGTGGCATTTCTAGACCAACGTTACGCAAGTGGTGGAAACGATATTCTGAGCAAGGTATTGATGGATTAAGTAGCCAGAGTAGACGTCCCTTAAAATCGCCAAATACTAAAATCAATGCTGAGCTAGAAATCTTGGTGCTCGACGTTTGCAAACAGAATTGATGAGGCTGCACGGAGTCTCGTTGTCCTTAGCGACTATCCATAAAGTACTATTCCCCCATCAAGTCAAACCGATTAAAAAATTCCGTCGTAAAGCAATTTCATTCGTTATGAACGTCCATTACCAGGCGATAGAATTCAAATGGATACCTGTAAACTGGGTCCAGGACTATATCAGTACACATCTATCGATGACTGCACACGATATCGCGTTTTAAGGATATATACACGCCGAACAGCAGCGAATACTCTCGACTTTTTAGGCTGCGTAATTGAAGAAATGCCTTTTCCCATACAGCGAATACAGACCGATCGTGGGCGGGAATTCTTTGCTGAAAAAGTACAGAAAAAATGATGCAGCATGGAATCAAATTTAGGCCAAATAAACCAGGTTCACCTCATCTGAATGGCAAGGTAGAGCGCTCACAAAAGACTGATAAATCTGAGTTCTACGCTACTGTAGATATCGATTCTGAGGATATCCAAGACAAGTTAGCCGAATGGCAGCATTACTATAACTGGATGAGACCACATTCAGCTTTGAAAGGTAAAACACCGATGGAGAGGTACTTTGAATTATGTGAAGAAACTCCTTTCTCAGATGAAGTCCAGAAGCAATACACCCCCCTCAAATGAACGGATTCAACATCCCAATTACAAAATGGATTTAGAGATCGCTAAATTGAAACGATCTCTATGAATCACACAAATGACGATGCTTGTCCTTTACGTAGTGCACGCATGACTTCAATACCTTTAATTGTGGCATAAGCCGTCTTCATAGATTTGAATCCTAATGTGGCCCTGATGATCCGCTTTAACTTACCATGATCACATTCAATGACATTATTTTTATACTTAATCTGCCTGTGTTCAAGGTCTGGTGGACATTTTCCTTCTCGCTTTAATCGTGATAAAGCATGGCCATAGGTCGCTGCTTTATCTGTATTGATGACCCGTGGAATTTGCCATTTTTTCACCGTATTGAATATCTTTCCTAGAAAACTATAGGCTGATTTACTGTTCCGCCTAGCGGAAAGGTAAAAGTCAATCGTATGACCACATTGATCAACTGCACGATACAGGTAAGTCCATCGCCCCTTCACTTTGATATAAGTCTCATCCATATGCCATGAATGTAAATCTGTAGGATTACGCCAATACCAGCGTAAGCGTTTTTCTATTTCAGGAGCATAACGTTGAACCCAACGGTAAATAGTAGTGTGATTAACATTCACACCACGTTCGGAAAGCATTTCCTGAAGTTCACGATAGCTAATGCCATATTTACAATACCAGCGTACAGCTCAAAGAATGATTTCACCTTGAAAGTGCCGACCATGGAAAGGATTCATATGCTGCACCTTTAGCTAAAACAGTCTTCAGCTTACCATTCGTGGTTATTTGCAACAGTGCCGTATTTAATACCATCCAGCATTTATAAACTGCGCTGATTTACACGCTTGGACAACTCTTCAGCCGATTCCTTGCGTTCAGAATAACGATCAGTCAGGTATTTGCTTTGACCACGAGTCAGTAGAGTGAACTTAAATAACTCTTCCATGACATCCACAATCCGGTCATAGAAAGCTGAAGGCTTCATTCGTCCATCTTCTTCGAATTCCAAGAAAGCTTTCGGAATTGAAGACTGATTTGGAATGGTGATCATCCGCATCCACCGCCCCAAAATACGCATCTGGTTCAGGCTGTTAAATGACTGTGATCCACCACTGACTTGCATCAAGGCAAGGGTTTTACCTTGGGTAGCACGGATTGCTCCTCCTGCAAGTGGAATCCAGTCTATTTGTGATTTAAAAATGGAACTCATAGAACCATGACGTTCAGGTGAACACCAGACCATACCTTCGGACCATGCAAGAAGCTCATGCAGTTCTTTTACTTTTGGATGCTCAGTATCCGCATCTTCTGGCAAAGGAAGGCCCCACAAGTGATAGATACAGATAAAGCACACATATGGAGGTGCTTTGTCACGGTTAAAATGGGAAAGAAAATGTCCACCAGATCTTGAGCACAGGCAGGTTAAGTATAAAAATAACGTGATCGAATGTAATCATGGCAAGCTAAAGCGGATCATTAGGGCCACTTTAGGATTCAAATCGATGAAGACGGCTATGCCACATGCATCTATTCAGATGGCATTAAACACCGATGATGTACAGACGAAGTAGTAGCAGCCGATCCTACTAAAAGAATAGCAAACGATAAAAACAGCGATAAGCATGTTTTTAACCACTGCATAAAAATAGACCAAAAATTAAGCTTTTTTAGTTTTACAGATTCGAAAATAAATAGTAATAATTCATGAATAGTAGCCGAAGCTACCATTCATGAATCCAAATCATACTATTTTAAAAAACTAATTCGATGCCTGCACCATATTTCCACCCTTTTTCGGAATTAGTAGCCTCTTGCATAGAAGTGGCTTTCTGCCCTTTTTCATATTGATAAGCGACATCAACAAATGGTCTGATACGCTTATTAATCTCGTAACGAGTTTTTATACCTGTCTTTAACTCAGACAAACCTGACTTTGCAGCAAAATCAGAATTATCATTAAGCACAATATCTGCTGCAATATATGGCTGAGTAATTAGCTTTTGAGTGAGTAATAAATCTCGATCAAACTCAAAACTGGCTCCCCAAAAATTATTTTCACCACCATAAAGGTAAGCTTTTGTCTCAAAGAAATAAGGAGCAAGACCTAATAATCCAATAACGCCATCAATGCGATTACTATTACGGTTATTTTTGTCCTCACTATACCTTACCCCAGCTTGAACATCCCAAAATGGTGCAACATTTCTACTGTAAAGAGCTGATACATCATAATTGGGATCATTACTCTCTGCTTTATTCAGATTGGCTTCAACAAACATTCGATTTTCATCTGTTCCAATCAATGTTTCGAAACTCGAACCTAAACTGCCTTTACCATCTTTATCAACTATCCACTCATTGGAAAATTTAGTTGTTTGAAAAATTTGTCCACCATGTTCTTTAAGATGCTTATCATGATTCTGACCATTGGGAATTACAGTTTCAAACCCTGTACTATTATCTCCATCATTACCAGAAGTTGTTTTTTGATAAGTATTCCTTTCAGCATAACCTAACCCACCTGGTTCTTTTAACAGCACTCTCATACTTTCTGATTGAGAGCTATTTACTAGATTTCCGGTAGATGGATCATTGGCAAAGGCAACACTTGTTAATCCTAACAAGGCTAAAGATACAAGTGTTTTAGAATAGAGTTTTTTAGTGGTGTGCATGTTGATTTACCCCCTTATCATTATTAATAGGTTGAGCAACAACATCTTTTGAATCAGAACTATTGCTATCGACATTTGCAACAATAAGCTTATTCATCATCCCAGCAGACATGTGATAGAGCAAATGACAATGGATAGCCCATTCACCTAACTCATCTGCCGTTAATAAGGTTGTAACTGTTTTACCTGGTGGGACAATTACAGTATGTTTATTTGGCATATTACTAGCATCCTGGCCATTTTCTAGTTGCATAAACATGCCATGTAAGTGCATTGGATGAGCCATCATACTGTCGTTCACAAATTTCAAGCGTATACGTTCACCATACTTCACCACTAGTGGGTCGGCTTCATTAAATTTTTTACCATTTATTGTCCAAATATAACGCTCCATGTTTCCACCAAGACGGATCTCTATTTCACGTTCAGCTGCACGAGTGTCTTTTTGAGGATCTAACGATTGCAAATCACTATATTGCAATGCTTTATTACCTTCAGGTGTTGAAGCATTTGCCCATCCAAATACGGTATTATCATTCTTGTCTGAAGCCGCCTTAACAGTAGCGCTATTCATCGGCATATCATGATTCATACCTTTCATAGAAGACATATCGTGATTCATGCCTTTCATAGAAGACATATCATGATTCATATCTTTCATTGAAGACATATCATGATCCATACCTTTCATAGAAGACATATCGTGATTCATGCCTTTCATAGAAGACATATCATGATCCATACCTTTCATAGAAGACATATCGTGATTCATGCCTTTCATAGAAGACATATCATGATTCATTCCCATATCTTCCATAGTCAATAAAGAACGAGGACGAGGCTTAGGCATCTCAATTTGTTTTACAGGTGAGGTATTTTCATCATGTAAGGTTCCAACCGAAAATCCAGTACGATCAATAGATTCAGCTTCGATTTGATAATGGGCTTGTTTCGGTTCAACAATGACATCATAAGTTTCAGCAGTACCTATACGGAACTCATCTACAGGAACAGGTTTTACAGGTTGACCATCGGCACTTACCACTGTCATTTTTAAATTTGGAATTCGTACATCAAAAAATGACATTGCAGAAGCATTAATAAATCGAAGGCGAACTTTTTCTCCAGCTTTAAAATTACCGGTCCAGTTTTGCTGAGGTGTTTTGCCATTCATTAAAAATGTATAGCCTGTGACATCAGACATATCTGTTTTCAACATCCGCATCTGATTCCACATAGAGCGGTCTTGCCAAGTTGCCTTTAATCCATCACGTTTAACTTGTTTCATGACATCAAATACCGTTTCTCGACGGTTCTGATAGTAATCTGCTTCTTTTTTAAGATTCTTTGTGATTTGATCACTTGTTGAATTATGAAAATCAGAAAGCAAAACCACATAATCTCTATCAGTTTTTTCAGCAGCTGTTAGTGGAGTTTTATCTTTAGGATAAATAACAAAAGCACCATATAAACCGTCTTGTTCTTGTCCTTTACTATGTGAATGATACCAATAAGTACCATTTTGGCGGACTTTAAACTTATATTCATAAGTTTTATTAGGGGCAATGCCATTAAATTTGTTAAATCCAGGTACACCATCCATAATTCCAGGTAATAATAAGCCATGCCAATGGATTGAAGAGTCCTGATTTTTTAACTTATTGTGAACACGGATAACGGCCTCATCACCTTCTTCAAATTCAAGAAGTGGTGCAACGAATTTACCATTTACAGTAATTCTCTCAACTGGTTTTCCTGTGATATTTACAGTTTGTTCAGCGATTGTTAAATCATATTCTTTAACTGCCGCCATTACCCAAGTTGATGAAAATAAACCAACTCCAATTAAGAGTACATGACTTAACTTATTTGACATTCTATCTCACCTTTAGAAAGGTCAAGATTGAAGTAATAAAGCAAATATTTAGTATAAACTTTAATACTTCTTTCTCGCTATTTATAAAATTATTTATTGCTACTAGGCATATTCATCTTTGAATGATCCATTTTAGAATGGTCCATATTCATCATAGAATGATCCATTTTTGACATGTCAGATGAGTTAGGAGACTGATGTTGACTATGATCTTGCTGAGTCTTGTCATCTTTTTCCATTTTACAAGGTTTTGTACAAGGTTTCTGTGCTTTTACCGTTTTAGTGGCACTTGAGGTTGATACATCTTTTGCCCAAGATTGAGTACCAGCAATTAAAGTTCCAGCACACATTAAAATTGTTAGACTACGACGCACTACAGTTTTCATAAGTTTCTCTAAAAGTTAATTTCTTGCTACTACAATAAAGTGAAGCACTGAACATCTAAGTGACTTGAAAATGACATTTTTGTAATCTATCTCGATCAGATGTTTTATAACGTTATTATAGTTTTAATGAATGACTTAGGATTCGGAAATGAGAATACTATTAGTTGAAGATGAACAAAAAACTGGTGATTATCTCAAGCAAGGTTTATCCGAAGCTGGCTATATTACGGACTGGGTTACAGATGGGTTAACGGGTAAACATCAAGCTCTTTCTGAAGAGTATGACTTAATTATTTTAGACGTGATGTTACCTGGACTAAATGGTTGGAATATTATCAATGATATTCGTAGCAGCGGTAAAACAATGCCCATTCTTTTTCTTACCGCCCGAGATCAGATAGAAGATCGAGTAAAAGGATTAGAGCTAGGCGCTGATGATTATTTAGTTAAGCCTTTTGCTTTTGCAGAGCTTCTAGCTCGAATAAAAACGCTCCTTAGACGAGGGCAACAAAGAGAAGATAATAATATTATTAAGATTGCTGATTTAGAACTTGATTTGAGAAAACGTCGGGTAACACGAGCAGGTCAACGCATTGATCTGACGGCTAAAGAATTTGCGCTTATGGAGCTTTTTATGCGTAGAAGAGGTGAAATTCTACCAAGAGCACTTATTGCATCTCAAATTTGGGATATGAACTTTGATAGTGATACAAATGTAGTTGAAGTCGCTATTAAACGATTAAGAAATAAAGTAGATAGTAATTTTACCCCTAAGTTAATTCAGAATATTCGAGGAATGGGGTATGTATTAGAGGTAGAAGATGAATAATAAATTATTCAAATCTATCAGTTTTCGTATTGGTATTATTTTCTCATTATCGACTATATGCATTCTCATTATGATGGGGTTTTTCATCCATAAATTAGTGATGCATCATTTTGAAACGCAAGATCGTACCCAATTAGAAGGTAAAATCCAGCTTATTCAGAATCTTCTCCAACAGCATCCTAAAAATTCTCCAGAACTTGATCTATATTTGAAAGATGCTTTAGTTGGACACCATGATCTTATGGTCCAAATAGAACGACCGGCAGGTCAGATTTTATTTAGTTCAACACCTTCAATCATTAATACTCAACAGTTAATCAAGTCAGCAAATAACCCTTGGATTAAATGGAAAATTAAGAATAAGACCTATCGTGGCATGATCTACACTACAGGTATAAATAGAAATTCTGAAATACAATCTGTACGAATTATTGTTGGGATCGATACATCAGAACATCTACATTTTCTAAAAGATTTTAAGCGTCAACTTTTGTATATTGGTTTGGCTGGTACAATTTGTTTAATGTTTTTAGGTTGGTTTGCAACCTGGAGAGGTTTAAGACCCGTGCAAAAAATGGCTAAGGTCGCAGAAGGAATTTCTGCTCAACATCTTTCAGAACGTTTAGAAGTTGAGCATACACCAACCGAACTAAAATCATTGGCAATCGCCTTCAATGCTATGCTGGACAGACTAGAGTCAGCTTTAGAAAAACTTTCCGATTTTTCATCTGATTTAGCACATGAAATTAGAACACCGATTAATAATTTAATGACCCAAACTCAAGTATGTCTCGCCCGTAACCGAGATATTGGTACTTATCAAGAAATACTATTTTCTAATTTAGAAGAATTTGAACGTTTGGCTCGAATGGTGTCCGATATGCTTTTCTTGGCAAAAGCAGAACATGGCTTAAATTTACAGAACTTACAGAATATTGACCTCATTAAAGAAGTTACCGCTTTATTTGATTTCTATGACGCTCTAGCTGCCGAAAAAAATATGACACTTCAACAAACAGGATCTGGCAATGTAAAAGGTGATCCTGCTATGTTACGTCGCGCACTCAGCAACCTATTGTCTAATGCAGTTAAATATGGAAACAAGAATTCTACAATACAGATAAAACTTCAACAGAATTTAGATAACACAATATTTTCAATTGAAAATGAAGGCCCTGAACTCTCTCCTGAACAACTATCCAGATTATTTGATCGTTTTTATCGAACAGATGCGTCTAGACAAAGAACAGAAGAAGGAACCGGCTTAGGGCTTGCCATAACAAAATCTATTCTTGATATGCTTGGGGCGACCATCCAGGCTGAATCCCTCAATGGTCGAATCATTTTTACCATTGTTTTTCAAAGTGAATCCATGCAAGGGGAATCATTTTAACTCATTTTTTGAACATCTTCCATTTACCCGAGTTGACCTTACATAAAGCTCAAACTGAGAGCCAGAGCTACGCCAGCACCTATCATGGCAATTGTGTAGCCAAATATGATAGCTCGGCCAAACTGTGCCCCCCCTGTCATCCATGCAATTGTCGCTTTGCTTAACATGTTGCTCAGTGTGGCCAGCCCTAGCGCGACAGCAGCCACATTTGTTGTTAAGCCTTCAGTACTATGCAGGCGGGCAAGTGAGACTAAAATAGCATCTACGTCTGCTAGCCCAGAAATAGTCGATAATACGAAGATGCCGCTGGTGCCCAACCATTGTTTTGCTGCCGGGACCAAGACTGCCATGACAGCCAGGAAAGCAGCGAAGCTGAATGCTGTCCCAAGATCAAAAGGAGCCATTGCTTCTATTGTTCGATCGTTGTTTTCAGCGCTGGTAATTTGGCGTTGTCTCCACAATGCCATACCCAGCAGAAGGATTCCCGCAATCATCATTGCACCACCAAAAGTGCTTAGCAATGCTGGCTCAATGACGCCTATCAGCACAACCATACGAAAAAACATGATGCCACAGGCAGCCAATGTTCCAGAAATAGCAGCACTGACCATGACGGGGTGCTGGCGTGTATAGCGTGCCAGTGCGACAGTTGCAGCTGTAGAAGATGCCAAACCACCCAATAGACCTGTCCAGAATATGCCTCTTTCTGAACCGGTAAGCCGCATGGCAAAATGACCTGCCAGAGAGAGTCCGGCAATCAGGATCACTGCCCACCATAACTGGTAAGGATTTAATGCAGCAAAAGGTCCCAGACCCGTATTGGGTAAGTAGGGTAATATAACGACAGAAAGTACCAGCAACTGCAGGGATGCGGTTAATTCACGATGCTCTATCAAGCGTAGCCAACCGTGTAAGGTTGGCTTGAGATCCAAAAATACAGCGACGATTACAGCCGCGGTTAATGCTAAAGTAACATTACCATGGGATGCATATGCACCTAAAACTAATGTCAACAGCATCGCGATCGTCGTGGTAGCGCTTAGATTACCGGAAAGTTTTGCGGTACGCGCGTAGGACACTGTTAATAATAAGGAAAGCCCTAATACGGCCGCGACCAGCGGCCAAGGCCCGAAGTTTGGTTGTAAATGACCGAGCACTCCTCCGAGCAATCCTGTCAATGTGAAGGTACGTAGGCCTGCTACTCGGCTGCCCTCGGGCAATTCACGATCGTGCCATCCTCGTTCTAAACCAATGAGCAGGCCGATGGCAAGTGCTGCAATAAGACCTGGTACATCTGGTGGAAGAAAAGAACTCTCTATCATAACTTTTTATTTCGCAGGCGAAGGGCATTCGTGATGACTGAAGCTGAACTAAAACTCATCGCCAAGGCCGCAATCATGGGTGACAATAACCAACCGGTAAATGGATAGAGTACGCCAGCTGCGATTGGGATACCCAAGGCATTGTAAAGGAAAGCAAACATGAGGTTCTGTTTCATGTTGCCAACAGTAGCTTCCGAAAGGGAACGGGCAACCGCGATACCGCGTAAATCCCCCTTGACCAGCGTAACTTGAGCACTATTCATTGCGACATCAGTTCCGGTCCCCATAGCGATACCGACATCAGCCTTGGCTAGTGCTGGTGCATCATTGATTCCATCGCCGGCCATTGCCACGATGCGACCTTCCTTCTGCAATTTGCTGACCAGTTCTAGTTTATCTGCGGGTTTAACTTCACCATGTACCTCATCAATACCCAGACGTGCTGCGACTGAACGGGCAGTGGTGAGACCATCTCCTGTTGCCATCACGATACGTAGTCCAGCTTCCTTCAGGGTGGCAAGTGCTTCAGGGGTACTTTTTTTGATGGGATCGGATACTGCAAGCAGGCCGGCCAATTCACCATTGATGGCTAGATGCATCACACTTGCACCTTCTGAACGCAGCTCTTCGGCTTGCGGAATCAGAGATTGTACCGAGATACCTAATTGCTCCATCAGTGCTGTGTTGCCCAAAGCTAACTGACGATCGCCCACTTGACCTCGAACACCAATCCCTGAGCCTGATTCAAAATTATCTGGTGTTTCAAGAGACAGGCCACGTTCGTGTGCTGCATTTACAATCGCTTCGGCTAGCGGGTGTTCACTGCCTTGATCAAGACTGGCGGCTAAACGTAATACTTCAGATTTATCGAAACCTGATGCGGCAACCACACGATCGAATACAGGGCGTCCTTCGGTCAACGTACCTGTTTTATCGATGATTAGTGTGTCAATCTTGCGCAGATTCTCAATGGCTGCTGCATCGCGGAACAACACACCATGAGTAGCACCTTGACCCGTTGCAACCATGATAGACATTGGAGTTGCCAAGCCTAGTGCACAAGGACAGGCAATAATGAGTACTGCCACAGCATTGATTAATGCATAAACCCAGCTCGACTCTTCTGGGCCGAACAATCCCCATCCAAAGAAGGTAAGCAAGGCAATGGTCACTACAGCCATGACGAACCAACCTGCTACCTGATCAGCCATACGTTGCATTGGTGCTCTCGAGCGTTGAGCTTGTGCCACCATCTGTACGATCTGGGACAACATGGTACTTGAACCAATTTTCTCTGAACGCATGATCAATGAACCATTGGTATTCAGGGTAGCGCCAATGACTTTATCGCCGACACGTTTAGTGATTGGTAAAGGTTCGCCTGTCAGCATTGATTCATCTACTGAACTACTTCCTTCAGTGACTACACCATCCACAGGAACTTTTTCACCTGGGCGGATGCGAAGTAAATCTCCTACATGGACATGAGTCAGAGGAACGTCTTCCTCAGTTCCATCGGACAGAATTCGGCGAGCTGTTTTAGGAGCAAGTCCGAGTAGTGACTTAATTGCAGCAGAAGTTTGCGAACGTGCTTTTAATTCTAGTATTTGTCCCAGTAGGGTCAACGAAATAATGACCGCTGAAGCTTCAAAGTAAACAGCGACACGGCCCATGGAAATAAATGAGTCTGGAAAGATTTGTGGCGCTACAGTTGCAACCACACTGTAAATAAAAGCAGCCCCTGTACCTAGACCGATCAGGGTCCACATGTTCGGGCTGCGATTCACGACCGATTGCCAACCACGGGAAAAAAATGGCCAACCTGCCCAGAGTACGATCGGCAGTGACAACACTAATTCAATCCAGCTCTGAACCGCCATGTCGAACAGGTTCAGTTGATGGCCAAACATCGCCAAAAAAGTCACGACTATGGTCAGTGGCAGTGTACACCAGAAGCGTCGACGGAAATCACGTAACTCAGGATTCTCATCTTCCTCTAACTCGGGAATGAGTGGCTCCAGTGTCATTCCACATTTAGGACAGTTTCCAGGATGATCTTGTTTAATTTCTGGATGCATTGGGCACGTATAGATGATCGTGCCTGTTGTGCTTGTCTCATTAACGGATTGAGTAGTCTGATGATGCTGTGTATGTGCATCGGCAGTCGTCGTTGCGGGTTTAGCGATATATTGCACCGGGCTGCTATGAAACTTTGATTGACATTTATCACTGCAAAAAAAGTAAGTTTTCCCCTTAAATTCCTCATGGTATTTCGATTCTTCAGTGACGGTCATACCACAGACTGGGTCTTTCAGTACGTCTGTTGTAGCCTGTGCCATATGGTCCTGGTTATGATTTTTTTGATCTGACATAAATAATTCTCTTATGGAAAAGTGGTTTTATGGCCGAATTTTGGAATAAATCTCGGAGTCTGTTGAGCATAGCTGTCATAGACAGCGCCAAACTGTTTACTCATTTCAGCCTCTTCCTTAATTGCCAAGCGGCTGTACATTAAGAGTAAGATTGGAAACATAATCAGTGTCAGTAAAGTTGGCCATTGCAATAAAAACCCCAGCAAGATCAAGATAAAAGCCACGTATTGGGGGTGACGTATGCGCGCATAGGGTCCGGTTACTGCCAATTGGTGATGACGTTGTGCGTGGTACAACACGTTCCATGCTGATGACAGTAAATAGAAACCATAGCCCAAAAAAATATAACTCGCGATGTGCAGAATGCCAAAATGTGGATCACCCTTTTCACCCAGTAGCGTTGACCATAAGTGACCTGAGTTATGCGACAGCAAATCAAGTTCAGGAAAGCGAGTTTGTAGCCAGCCTGACAACAGGTAAATGGTTAAAGGGAAACCATACATCTCGACAAACAATGCAATGATGAAAGCAGAGAAAGCGCTAAAAGTACGCCAGTCTCGTGCTGTGGCGGGTTTAAAAAAACTGAAGGCAAACATAATGAAAATTGCCGAATTTATGATGACGAGCCACCACAGACCATAGGCCGATTCCGCATGATTCATGATGGATCTCCTGGTTCGCGCGATTTTTTATTATCTGATGGGTCTGATTTTTTCTGTTGATGGTGATGTCCATGACCACCATGCATAAAAATATGCATGAGTGGACAAGCTAAAAGGAGTAAAAAGGGTAAAAAACCAACGACATGGGCCAAATGCTCGGTTAAGAGAAAATAGGCTGCCACACCACCAAGCACTAATAGACCGATGGCATAACGTGTAGACCAAAAGTTAGGTACTGAATTATGTTCTTGAGGTTGATGGTTCATGGTGCTTCCCTCTCTAATTCATGGGTAATTATTTAGTTGTGGAGGGAGGCATACAGTCCATCATCATTTGCATCATGGATTGCATCATGTCCATGCGTTTTTCCATCATTTGCTGACGGTCAGCCATATTGGCATTCATGCTTTGGCTACCCATCTGTTTCATCATGCTTATACCTCCTTGCATGAGTTTCATGTGCTCAGCCATAAGTTTCTGACGTTCTTGCGGGTTTTTTGCAGCCATCATCTTTTCATGCATGGCTTGCATCGCTTTCATGTGCTGGTCCATTGCAGCCATTTTGTCTGGAGTCATCGTGCCAGTAGCTGTCTTTTTAACAGTGACTGTGGATGGAGGAGTATTTTCTGGGTGATGAGTTTTATGCTCTTCAGGATTTTGGGCTAATGCACCTAGAGCGGCAGTGGTTATACAAAGTGCAAGTAAAGTTTGGCGGATATAAGTCATGATATTTTCCTTCCATCAGTTGATCAGCCGATACAACCTTTAAATGAATGAAGCAAACAAATAGAGAGAGGTATTTTTCATTTATTTGCTCCACTCATTCTTTTGATGAAGTTGATCGCTGGTTATGCCACCGGTGTTTTACTTAGGTGGTAGCTGGTTATAGTCAATTTTTTTATTTCTATTGAATAATTTTATCACTTGAGTCTATTGATTTTTAAAAATGACAAAAATGTAATTTTGAAGTCATCACTCTGTCTCTGTCTCTCACTAATAATTGAAATATAAGAGGAGATGATGTGGTCTCATTAAATATAGATTTTATAAAGTCATCTCTAATGAACTAACGAATCAAGAGGAAACGTAAATGAAATTATTTCAAAATAAAATGACTGCTCTACGTAATGTTGTAGTAGCTGCAACGTTGATTGTGGCTACTACAACTACGTTCGCTCATGTGAGTTTAGTGAGTGCGATTCCTGCGGAAAATGCATCTATCCTTAGTCAACCAAAGAACTTGACCCTTAACTTTGGTGCAGAGGTTATGTTGATGAATATTAAGTTACTGGATGCTCAGCGAAGAGATGTTCCTTTAAAATATAAAGTTACTCATGACTTAAAGAAATCCTTTGATGTCGCTCTTCCGAAACTGAAAAAAGGTAAATATACCGTTGTCTGGACAACAATGGGGAAAGATGGTCACAACATGAATGGTGAATATAGTTTCACTATCAAATCAACTAAATAAGAATTGATTACCTTTCAACATGTCAGTGAGGTGCTGGCATGTTGTTCTAGAATGGACAAAAATAATGATTTCTGAATATTGGATGTGGGCCACTTGGTTAACTAAGGTTATTTTATATTTAAGTGTAGCTTTTGTCGTTGGTGGAGCCTTTTGCTATTTTTTACTTAGACAATATCTTGAACTAAAAGAATCGATTCTTAAATATATTACAATTGGCGCTGGATTAGGCCTAATTTCCAGTACCTTGGGATTTTTTATTCTGATTGGTAGTTTTGCCAATACTGGTATTACAGGGATGGTGGACCCCACGTATATTAATATATTGGTTAATACTCCGACGGGGTATATATACGTTCTTCGTTCTATTAGTTTTGCTCTTTTACTTCTTCTCATGGTGGTTAAACTTAACAGGAACAAAGGTCATTTTTCTATAATTGAAAGTTCAATATTTTGTGTTTTACTTCTCCCGATTATTTTTAGTTTTTCCCAGCTCGGACATGTCGCTAATTTAACCTTACTTGCTCAAATTTTATTATCAATCCATATTCTAGTTATGTCGTTATGGATGGGGTCTTTATATCCGTTATGGAAAACCAGCCGGGAAATAAGTGGTTTACCTTTAAAAGATCGCATGCATGTATTTGGACGTATTGCTGCTTTCATTGTTGGGATATTAATCGCCTGTGGCGCTAGTGTAGCTCTTCTTTTAATTAAAGATTTTAATACCTTAATCAATACTGCATATGGCTATGGTTTCATGGTTAAAATGTTTTTTGTTATAGGTATTCTACTTTTAGCTGCCTTCAACAAATGGTATTTCACCCCGCGTCTTCAACATCCTAAATTCGCTAAACACCTTAGTCATGCCATTTTATTTGAGATGTTATTAGGTCTATCAATTCTATTAACAACAGGCTATATAACCACTGTCGTGGGTATTGAATAAGAGAATTTCAAAATAAGGGAATTGAGGAAATTTAACATTACTGCATTTATCTTTTGTAGCTGAGCAATAAAGTTTCTACTGGACTGCCAACTTACGACAATCAGAACAGTAAAATCGCATCATGAGGCATTATACATAAAGGTAGTCACCGGTTTTTAGCTTATCTTCAACCCATAACGGTCTCATCTATTCAGTTCACTACCATTGATTGAAATAACTAATCTTATAAATTTCAGAGTTATCGTAGATGACAAAAATGTCATTTTAAAGTCACATTAATGTTGGTTAAGTACTTTTACTGTAGTCATTAGAACACTCTTCTTTGGAATACTCTGAAGAAAACTGTAAGGTTGTAAACAGACCAAATTACAGCGAGTAACTGATTCAGAAAAAGGCTGGTTGTATGGTGAAAGTTTAGAATTACTGTTCTAATGTTTTAAACAAAGGTTTTGTTAAAAGGAGCAACATATGAAATTTCACATCGCTAATATGACTTGTGGTGGTTGTGCACGCGGCATTACTACCGCAATTAATGAACTCGACTCGAATGCCTCACTCGATATTGATTTACAAAACCGTATCGTTGAAATCAACACAACGGTGAGTCAGGATAAAGTCATTGCCACTCTCAGTGAGCGTGGATTTACAGCTGAGCCTGCTTAATCTCTGTTAGAGTAACAGTGGGAATTCCTTACCACTTTTACTCTCTCTTATTTTCCTCATCGTACAGATAAAATCTGTACTTGCTTGCAATAAAAGTAGTCCCTGAATTCCCCATAATCTTGGTTCGAGCTGATCTTCGCATATAGAACTCAGCATATCTAAATGATAGAGAGATCGTATATGAGTACCGAAATGACTGATACGCCACACTACAGTGAAACATTAGAGATTGAGGGGATGACATGTGCTTCTTGTGTAGGCCGTGTGGAAAAAGCCTTAAAATCTATTGAGGGCGTTGAATCGGCTCATGTAAATCTGGCTACCGAAAAAGCAGTCATTTATGCGCATCAACCACTTGATCGCGCTACTCTAATTAAAGCCGTAGAAAAAGCAGGCTACGAAGTGGAAGCGCTGCAACCAATAGAGCTTACGATTGAGGGTATGTCATGTGCTTCTTGTGTAGGTCGAGTAGAAAAAGCCTTAAAATCTGTTGAGGGTGTGGAATCAGCACATGTAAATCTGGCTACTGAAAAAGCGACTATTCAGGCAAGCTCATCTGTCACTCGTGACTCGTTAATTCAGGCTGTCACCAAAGCAGGGTTTGAAGCAAAGTCAGTTCATCAAACTACGGAAAGCTTTCAAGATAAAAAAAATATTGAATTAGAAAAACTTAAAAAAGATTTAATTTTGTCAGTCCTATTGACTCTACCCGTTTTTATTTTAGAAATGGGATCACACCTGATTCCCGCCTTTCATACGTTTATGATGGATAACATTGGCCAACAAAATAGCTGGTTAATGCAATTTTTCTTGACCACAGTAGCATTAATTTTTCCAGGCCGACGCTTCTTCAAAAAGGGCATCCCAAGTTTATTCCGCTTAGCACCAGACATGAATTCCTTGGTGGCTGTAGGAACATTGGCTGCTTATCTTTATTCAGTGGTTGCTACTTTCTTTCCAAGTGTCCTGCCACAAGGCACGGTCAATGTTTATTATGAAGCTGCAGCGGTTATTATCACTTTAATTCTATTAGGTAGATTTTTTGAAGCCAAGGCAAAAGGCCGAACGTCTTTAGCAATTCAACATCTAGTTGGAATGCAGCCTAAAGTTGCCAGAATACAGCTCAATAATCAGATGATAGAAGTTCCGATTGCCGAAGTTCAAACAGGAACGATTGTAGAGATTAGACCAGGCGAGCGTATCCCTGTCGATGGTGAAGTTATTCACGGCCAAAGTTTTATTGATGAATCCATGATTACTGGCGAGCCTATGCCCGTTGAAAAAACGATAGGCTCTACTGTGGTAGGAGGAACAATTAACCAAAGTGGTAGCTTAAATATCAAAGCCACCTCTGTTGGTAGTTCATCAGTGCTTTCTCAAATCATCCGAATGGTTGAACAGGCACAGGGTTCCAAGCTGCCTATTCAGGCATTGGTTGATAAAATTACCATGTGGTTTGTACCTGTAGTAATGGGTCTCTCTCTTTTAACTTTTCTTACGTGGTTTATCTTCGGCCCTGAACCAGCCCTAACTTTTAGTTTAGTGAACGCGGTTGCTGTACTCATTATTGCATGTCCTTGTGCGATGGGACTTGCAACGCCTACATCAATCATGGTGGGAACTGGGCGGGGTGCTGAAATGGGGGTTTTATTCCGTAAAGGTGAAGCTTTACAGCTGCTCAAAGAAACTAAAGTGGTTGCAGTTGATAAAACAGGGACTCTGACTGAAGGGAAACCAATTTTAACCGATCTGCATGTCTTAGAAGGTTTTGAATACAATACCGTACTTTCACTGATGGCAGCCGTTGAATCAAAGTCTGAGCACCCTATTGCTCGAGCAATTGTACAAGCCGCTATAGATAAGGAATTAATCCTGTCCCCTGTTGCTGATTTTAAATCAGTGACCGGCTACGGAATAGAAGCGAAGGTTTCTGAGCATTTGGTTCATATCGGTGCAGATCGATATATGGAAAAACTAGGTTTGAATCCTAATGTTTTTTCTCAATTTTCGGATCGTTTGGGAGAAGAAGGAAAAACCCCTCTCTATGTTGCGATTGACCAGAAACTTGCTGCCATTATTGCTGTAGCAGATCCAATTAAAGAATCAACATTTGCTGCAATTGAAGCGTTACATCAGTTAGGTCTAAAGGTTGCCATGATTACAGGTGATAACCGTCATACAGCTCAAGCGATTGCAAAAAAACTAGGTATTGATGAGGTTATTGCTGAAGTCTTACCTGAAGGTAAAATAGAGGCCGTTAAAAAATTAAAAAATCAATATGGTAAACTCGCATATGTTGGAGATGGCATTAATGATGCCCCTGCACTTGCAGAAGCAGATATTGGTTTAGCGATAGGTACAGGTACAGACGTAGCTATTGAAGCTGCTGATGTGGTTTTGATGTCTGGCAACCTGAAAGGAGTGCCAAATGCTATCGCTTTAAGCAAAGCGACTATAACCAATATTCGTGAAAATTTATTTTGGGCATTTGTTTACAATGCAGCTCTGATTCCTATTGCAGCAGGTGTACTTTATCCGCAATTTGGACTGCTACTTTCTCCTGTATTTGCTGCAGGTGCAATGGCTCTCTCGTCAATATTTGTACTAGGAAATGCTTTACGATTAAAACGTTTTAAAGCCCCCCTTGCAATTATTTAACCCTTTTTTATATACATTTAAAGTTTTGTTGGCTTCACTTTATATATTTGGAAATGAGATCCTTATTACAGGCATAACAACAGTAGTGGGTATTGAATAAGATAATTCTAAAATAAGGTTGTTGAGGAACTCAAACATTAGAGTACTTATCTTTGGTAGCTTACTCATACTTTTTTCTAAAAATAATACAAATAGTTTTTATCTTAGGTAACAATTTACTTTTGAAGTTCTATTCAGTATGCTTTCTGCGAATCTCGAGATGATTTTTTCGTATGCCACATAATAAGTTCTCAAAACTTATTCTTGCGTTTGTCCTGTTTTTGTTTGCAATAACAACAACGGGAGCTTACACATGGGCGCCAGTTATAGCTAAAAATCTTGATCATCATCATGATGTGACTATCTCAGTTGAAACAGACAGTTCCAGCCAATGGTCTCTTATTCATCATGCTGAAGAGCAAGTCTTAATAGAAGATACTAAAAATCACAACTGGACCAGTTATGATGAAGCACCTTTTCATCATTCTACTCCACCGGTTCAAGCTAAAGACCAAATGAGCATTGATCCAGTTTTTCTCTTGAGTTTTTCCCTCCCCCTCATTCTGATTTTCCTGAGTCTTTTTGAACGACCCGTTCGATCCTATGCACTTAGGAAAAGGATAGAATATCTTTGTAATTCCTATATATTTACAAAAGGTTTAATTGTTCTAAGAAATTGATTTTTCTGTACAAAAAATAATTTTCATTTTTTTGTATAGGTAAAGTCATGTCTAAAAAATATCAGATATTTTTGGCCTGTGGTTTAGTAGCAGCAACGACTCGATTATTTGCAGCATCTGATTACGTTCAGCTACAACAACAGGTAATTTCAAACGATTCAATTTTGAAGAGTTTGCAACAGTCTCAACATGCATATGCCATAAATCAGAAATATGCCGGTAGACTTAATAATCCTACGTTTAATCTTGAATTAGACAATTTAGGTAATTCAGACCTTAAAGATCTTGATGGGCCAACGACGATGATTGGTTTGTCTCAGGATATTCCTCTCAATAATAAACGCACTTTGCGTAAACAGTTGGCGGGTTTTCAGGGCAATAACAACCAATTTGAGGCATTGAAGCGTCAGGCTGAATTAAAGGCCGATTTCCGTGTTTGTATGTCAAATTGGTATGTGGCTTCAAAACGGGTAGAAATTTATTCTACCGAAAGCAAGATGAACGCGAGACAAGCCCATGTTCTGAATGAAAAATTGAAGTTTGGCAGAGTGATTCCATCTGATGTTCAATTGAGTTCAGCTTTATCGTCTGAATCAAAACTACGTTATCAGAACGAAGTGAAGAAAGTTCAATTTCAAAAAAATCTGTGTTCCAAATTCATATCTGTATTACCTGATCAAGCAATAGAAGTTCCTTTAAGCATTAACTTTGAGGATAAAGTGAGTTTATCTGAACAAGACGCCTTGCTTAAAACTCAACTGGCTAAAACCCGGTATGAATTAGCTAAAAAAGAAGCCATACCAGATATTACGCTGGGTTTAGGGGTAAGGAACTATCAGGAAACCAACGACAAAGTATTCCTGGTTTCTACATCAATTCCATTAACTGTTTTTAATCGAAATAAGGGGAGCATTGCACTTGCACAAGCTGAGCAAGTGCATGCAGAAACTCGTTCTATTCTCGTAAACCGTAACTCTAAAATTGAATTAGAAAATAAGTCTATTGAAGTATCCAACCTGATTGATTCGATCAAAAATTATGATCAGTCGATACTTCCTGCCACCAAAGAAAGTTTGAGAATTGCTGAAATGGGGTATCAGGCAGGAAAAATTTCTTTACTTGAATTCAATAGTATTAAGCAAATTTGGTTGGATAAACATCTCGCTCGATTCGATTTGTGGTTGGCTTTGCAAAATCAAATTGCAGAGGTTGAACGAAATTATGTGACCAATTTAGATCAAGAATAAGGCCTGAAAATATGAATAAACCAACCAATACTTTAATTACTACAGGTGTTATCGCTTTATTAGTCGTTTTATGTGCAATCGCTTGGTATAAAACCGGTAATAAAGCCGAAACTTCAAGTCAGAGTGAAGGGGCTGAAGAAAAAGTTGCTGTGGCCGGAGATGAAAAAGGACCGCATGGGGGCCGTTTATATCGCGATGGTGATTTTGCTGCTGAAGTCAAAATATTCGAGGAAGGGGTAGAGCCTCATTTACGGGTGTATGGCTATTTTAAAGATAAGCCATTAAAACCAAAAGAGATTAGCGCCAATATTTTTATCAAGCGTCTTGATGCAGAACAAACCATATCATTTAAGCCTGAAAGTGATTACTTGATTGGCAATGAAATTGTCTATGAGCCACATTCATTCTTGATGGTGATCAATGTTGATTATCAAGGTAAAAAACATACTTGGAAATGGGATACCAAAGAGGGACGAGTCACTATGCTTGATAGCAGTATCAAGAGCAGTGGTTTGGAACTTTTAAAAGTTGAACCCATGATGTTTGAAAATGCACTCGAACTCAAAGGTGAACTGAAATTTCCTGATAATTTTGAAAGTTTTATTACCCCTAAAGCGAGCGGAACATTAATAAAAACGTACCGTTCAATTGGCGATCAAGTGAATCAGGGGGATCTTTTGGCGACTGTACAAAGTCCGGATTTAATTCGTCTTAATGCGGAACGTACTCTTGCATTGGATACCTTACAATTTGCCCGTAAAAAGATGGAGCAGGAACGAGCTTTATTCCAAAAGCGTGTTTCACCTGAAATTGATTACATCAATGCCAAACGTGAATTTGAAAATGCTCAGACTAGGGCCAATGAACTCAATAGTTTAATCAGCTCTTATGGAGGTGCGGGTAATGGAACAATTGAAGTCAGAGCCGCAATGTCAGGTACGATTTTACAAGTGCTTGGAGCAGTTGGTTCTAATGTAACGCCATCATCTCCATTGTTCAAAATTGCCAATACATCTCAACTTCTTGCTGTGGTCAATGTGCCAGCAGATAAATTGGATGCCATTAATCCAAACAATAAAGTAACTGTTAAGCCTCAAACTCAAACAGGCACAGAAGAAGCGTTGGGACGTATCAAATATATCAGTGATGTGATTGATCCAAAAACACGAACTGCGCAAGTCTTTATTGAAATTCCAAACCAGTTTAAATGGCGTTCAGGGCAGTTAATCACTGCACAAATCTTTGAAAACCAGAGCATGAAACCGATGGTTGTCCGTGAAGATGCTTTGCAAAACTTCCGTGATTGGGATGTGGTGTTTATTCGTGTCGGGAATGACTTTGAAGCACGTCCTCTAGAGTTAGGCGATAAATTTAATGGTTTTGTTGAAGTTAAATCTGGTCTAAAAGCAGGGCAGATTTATGCAGCAGGTAATTCTTATTTATTAAAAGCAGAGCTGGGTAAATCTGGCGCTACTCATGATCATTAAGGAGTAGCGTTTATGTTTGACCAAATTGTAAAGCTCTCGATAAAGAATCGTTGGCTGGTACTGATCATTTTCCTATTCATAGGGGCATTTGGCGTTTACAACTATTTTAAACTGCCAATTGATGCTGTACCCGATATTACCAACGTACAAGTTCAAATTAACAGTGAGGCCCAGGGCTTATCTCCAACCGAGATGGAGTCCCAGGTCACCTACCCAATTGAAACGGCTTTGGCTGGTATTCCTAATCTGGACTATACCCGATCAGTATCCAGATACGGCTTATCTCAAGTGACTGCGATTTTTAAGGAAGGCACGGACATTTACTTTGCCCGTCAGCTAGTGAATGAAAAGTTGCAAGGGGTTACACCAAGTCTCCCGGGGGGGATATCGACTTCTATGGGTCCTGTTTCTACAGGACTTGGCGAAATCTTCATGTACACGGTGGAAAATGCAAAAAACAACCCGACTCCACTTTCACCGACTGAATTGCGAACACTTCAGGATTGGGTGATCAAGCCTCAGCTTCGAAATGTCGAAGGTGTGAATGAAATCAATACGATTGGTGGCTATTTAAAACAATTTGTTGTACAGCCCGACTATGCGTATTTACGAAGTATTGGTCTAGATCAAAAGACTATTTTGGATGCTATTTCTAAAAATAGCATGAATAAAGGTTCAGGCTATATTGAGAAGAATGGTGAGCAGTACTTGATACGTTCTGATTCTCAAATCAGTTCGATTGAACAAATTCAGAATATTCCGATCACCACAAGCAATGGTTATATTTTGCGTTTAAAAGATGTAGCTAAGATTTCTATTGGACATGAACTCCGTACAGGTGCTGCAACAAAAGATGGCCAGGAAATCGTGCTGGGTACAGCTTTTATGCTGATTGGAGAAAACTCTCGTAATGTCGCTCATGCAGTAGATCAAAAATTACAGCAAGTCCAAAAGTCTTTACCTGAAGGTGTTGAAGCCAAAGCAGTATATAACCGTACGACATTAGTTGATGCCACGATTGAAACCGTGAAGAAGAATTTGCTCGAAGGTGCAATTCTGGTCATTGTCGTGTTGTTCATTTTTCTTGGTCATTTCCGTGCTGCACTGATTACCGCAATGGTGATACCACTGTCTATGCTGATGACCATAACAGGTATGGTGAATCAGAAAATTAGTGCAAATTTAATGAGTTTAGGGGCTTTGGACTTCGGGATCATTGTAGATGGTGCCGTGGTAATTGTTGAAGCCTCACTTGCTAAATTGGCGATGAAGCAGAAAGAATTAGGACGAATACTCACCCGTCAAGAACGATTCACGACGGTTTTTGAAGCGACTAAAGAATCACGAAAAGCCATTCTCTATGGTCAGTTGATCATCATCTTAGTGTATTTGCCGATAATGACCTTGACTGGGGTAGAAGGCAAGATGTTCACGCCTATGGCAATGACCGTGGTGATGGCATTGGTTGCCGCTATGCTTCTATCGATTACATTTGTACCTGCAATGGTGGCTTTAGTGACCGCAGGTAAAATCAAAGATGAAGAGTCTAGAATTGTTCACTTCATTAAAAAGATTTATAACCCGGTCTTAGATTGGTCATTGAATCATAGATACAAGTTGATTGCTTTTGTAGCCGTATTCTTTGTATTCAGTGCAAGCCTTTCAACACGATTGGGGTCTGAATTTATCCCCTCTTTAGATGAAGGTGATGTGGCCTTACATGCGCTGCGTATACCGGGCACGTCCTTAACTCAGGCGGTAGAAATGCAATATGCGCTTGAGAAAGAAATCAAGAAAATCCCTGAGGTTCAAACGATATTTGCCAAAGTCGGTACGGCTGAGATTGCAACTGATCCGGTGCCGCCAAACGTAGCTGATAATTTTGTCATATTGAAACCACGCGATCAGTGGCCAGATCCAGATAAAGAAAAATCCGCTATCGTTGCTGAAATTGAACGTGTTTCTAAAGGTGTATATGGGAACAACTATGAATTCACTCAACCGATTCAAATGCGATTCAACGAACTTATTTCAGGTGTCCGTACTGACGTTGCTGTAAAAATTTATGGAGATGATTTAGAGCAGCTTTTGGAATTGGGGAATAGTGTTGCAGATGTACTTGAAGGTGTGAATGGTACAGCTGACTTGAAAGTTGAACAGATGTCGGGACTGCCAATGGTGTCTGTTGAACTCAAAAAAGATATGATTGCGAACTATGGGCTAGATGCAGAAGATGTGCAAAAGCACGTTTCTAGTCTAATCACCGGTGAAACAGCAGGTAAAGTATTTGAGGGTGATCGTAAGTTCGATATTGTTGTACGGATGGATCAAAACTCAGTAACTGAACTGGAAAAACTGTATCAAATTCCTGTCAATTTACCTGATGGTTCAAGTGTATTGTTGTCCGAGTTGATTGAATTAAAGAATATTCAAGGACCCAACCAAATTTCTCGTGAAAATGGCAAGCGTCGTATTGTTATCACGGCAAACGTGCGTGGTACTGATATCGGTAGCTATATTGCTGAAGCACAATCAAAATTAAACTCTGATTTCCAAATGCCAGAAGGGTATTGGCTCACTTGGGGCGGTACTTTTGAACAAATGGAATCAGCCTCTAATCGACTTATGATTGTTGTACCCATCGCATTAATTTTGATATTTGCAATGATCTATATGGCCTTAGGCAATATCAGAAATAGTGTGCTGGTTTTTACCGGTGTGCCTTTTGCATTAACGGGGGGAGTCATTGCTTTAGCACTCCGTGATATTCCTTTCTCTATCTCGGCTGCTGTAGGCTTTATTGCTTTATCAGGTGTTGCAGTACTCAATGGTTTGGTACTCGTATCGGCCATTCAGAGATTACGTGATCAGGGTGAAGGGCTGATTGATGCAGTAAAACATGGCGCATTAGAACGTATGCGGCCAGTGCTGATCACTGCACTGGTTGCCTCTTTGGGCTTTATTCCGATGGCTTTAAACGTGGGGATTGGTTCAGAAGTACAGCGTCCAATTGCAACCGTTGTCATAGGGGGAATTATTTCCTCAACGCTACTTACCTTGATTATCCTGCCAACATTGTACGTTTGGTTTAACCAAGCTCGTCAGAAGAAATCTGAGGATTTCGCTGAGCAGAACGGGTAGAGCAGTTCAATATGATGGCAGTAGTGCAAGATTCAAAAATGAAATATGGGATGATGTGGCTGGTCTGCATCATCAGTCTTGCACTATGTCTGCATTTTAACGAGCATGCGACTGAAACCCGCTTTCAAGAGCATGCCTATGTAGATGTGATTCATACTCATCATCATGAGGTAAATCAGCAACATTCACATCATCAAGATAACTATTACGAACATTTTTCTAATGTTGCCTCTCTCAAAGAGATAGCACTCATCTTGCTTCTGTTAAGTGCGCAAATATTTGACCGCACTCAGAAATACGCTCTATTGCTTGCAAGTCGTATTTTTAAACCTCCAAAAAAAATCATAAGTTTTTTTGAACTATTTTTTAATTTTTGGAGTTTGATTTAGATGCAAATTATTGATTCACATTATGTGAAGCTCAAAACCTATTTAAAGCTGTTGATTGCTTTATGTATGGTCTTGATAAGTCCTGCACTTTTTGCTCATGGTGTTGCAGAGGGTGATAAAGGCTATATACAGGAAATCTACGGTGTTCATGTGATCCCCTTTATCTATCTGGGTGCCAAACACATGGTTACAGGTTATGACCATTTATTATTTCTGGTCGGTATTATTTTCTTTTTATACCGTATGAGAGATATTGGTTTGTATGTCAGCCTTTTCGCCATGGGCCATTCAGTTACTATGCTAATAGGAGTCTATTACAACATTTCGATGAATGCATACATTATTGATGCAATCATTGGTTTTTCTATTGTTTATAAAGCTTTAGATAATTTAGGTGCCTATCAGCGCTGGTTGGGATTCCAGCCTAATACAAAAATTGCCACGCTGATTTTTGGTTTGATTCACGGCTTTGGTTTAGCTGTAAAAATTCAGGAATATGAAGTGCCAGATGATGGCCTGCTTGCGAATCTGATCTCATTCAACATTGGGGTCGAATTAGGGCAACTCATGGCATTAGCCATCATTTTACTGCTTATGACGATGTGGAGAAAAACCCCTTATTTCTTCAGAACAGCATATCAAAGCAATGTCTTCTTGATGTTCCTTGGTTTTCTACTTGTTGGCTACCAACTCACTGGCTTCATTACTCAATAAGGATCTAAATTATGTTTAACGCTGAAATTCCAAAAGATGTTGAATTACCCTCTGCAAAAAAACTGATCAAATCAACTGTTATTGCTGCGGTGAGCGCCATTGTTGTTCTTGTGACTTGGGTAATGCCAGCCGAATACGCTATTGACCCTACTGGTGTAGGTAAAGTGTTAGGTTTAACCAAAATGGGTGAAATTAAGCAATCTTTAGCGGCTGAATCAGAGAATGGTATGGGAGAGACCTCTCAGGTCCCTTCAGTAATTACTGCTAATAGTTCGGTTGCTCAGGCTGCTGTATCAGATGAGAGCTCAAATATGATGCCAGCTATTAAGAAAGAATCGATCTCTATCGAATTAAAACCTAACCAGGCAACTGAAGTTAAGTTGGCTATGCCTAAACATGCCAGTGTAAGCTTTGACTGGAAATCTTCAGGTGGTGGTCTGAACTATGACACGCATGGCGATCCTGTAAATGCACCAAAAGACTTCTATCATGGATACGGTAAAGGTAAAAATGAAACTGAGCAATCTGGCACATTGACCGCTGCATTTGACGGAAAGCATGGCTGGTTCTGGCGAAACAGAACAGAAAATCCAGTGACTGTAACTTTGAATATTGAAGGTCATTTCAGTGAAATGAAAAAGGTCTTTTAATTTGTAAAATTCCAGATGAGGTCTAAGCCTCATCTGGAACCTTTATGGCATAAAAGTTAGGTTCTAAATAAGGAGTCCCTAAAATGCTAGAAGTATTAAAAAACACAACATATCGGCATTTGTTCTTAGCCCAAGTCATCGCTTTGATTGGTACTGGACTCATTACTATTGCTCTAGCTTTACAGGCTTATGACATCGCAAAAGAGCAAGCAGCCCAAGTCCTGGGTATTGCCTTGGCGATTAAAATGATTGCTTATATTAGTGTCGCACCCATTGCCTCCGCATTTGCAGAAAGATTACCGAGAAAAAAAGTTTTGGTAGGGTTGGATGTCATTCGAGCCTTAACCGCATTGTGTCTGCCTTTCGTGACTCAAATCTGGCAAATCTATATTTTGATCTTTATTCTTCAGTCTGCCTCAGCTGCTTTTACCCCCACATTTCAAGCCATGATTCCTGATGTATTGCCCATAGAAGAAGAGTATACAAACGCGCTGTCTCTATCACGATTGGCCTACGATCTAGAAAATATTATAAGTCCAATGCTGGCAGGCTTGTTACTCACTGTGATGAGTTATCATAACTTGTTTTTGGGAACTGTGGTTGGATTTATTGGTTCGGCACTATTTGTAGTCAGTGCGAAATTACCAAATGCGAAAATGCCGGAGTTTATCGGGGTATATAACCGAATCAAACAAGGCGCAAAAATATATTTCAGAACACCCCGCCTAAAAGCCTTACTCGCTTTAAATCTGGCTATTGCTTCAGCCAGTGCGGTTGTCATTGTCAATACGGTTGTTTTGGTTCAAACGACATTTGAATTAACTGAACAGGCGACTACTTGGGCATTTGGTTTATTTGGATTAGGCTCAATGCTTGCTGCATTTGCATTACCAAAAATATTAGATAAATTGAATGATAGAACTGTCATGCTTTCAGGCACTGTGGTTCTCGTCGTTGGACTGTTTAGCGGTTACTTTATTTCTGCCTATACTGGGCTATTAGCCCTCTGGTTTATATTAGGTATTGGTTATTCAGTTTCTCAAACACCAACCGGACGTCTTATTAGAAAGTCTGCTCCCAGTGAAAACCGGACAGCGCTATTTGCAGCTCAATTTGCATTTTCACATGCCTGCTGGCTAATCACTTATCCATTAGTGGGCTGGTTAAGTACAAAATTTGGAACGCTTATAACCTTTGTGCCTATGGCATTCATTGCCCTAGCATCAATGGTAGCTGCGTTTGTTATCTGGCCAAAAAACGATAATTTAGTTTTAGAAGATACTCATCTTGATTTACCAGAAGATCACGAGCATTTATTGCAGCACAACCATAAAGGTAAGCATGAACATGAATTTATGATTGATAAGTATCATCAACATTGGTCTAAATAGTGGCTTATATTTTTTTATTCTTAAGTGCATTTGGGGCAGCAACATTACTGCCTCTTCAATCAGAATCTGTATTGGCAGGAATGCTAATATTGGGAGAATATTCACCGGTTTTACTTATAGGTGTGGCAACGCTAGGGAATGTATTAGGTTCATGCGTGAATTGGTGGTTGGGAATACAAATTGAAAGATACAAAGATAAGAAATGGTTTCCTGTGTCTGAAGAAAAGCTATTAAAGGCACAGAACCTATATGGGCATTATGATTCACCTCTACTGCTATTAAGCTGGGTTCCAGTGATCGGTGATCCCATTACCCTGGTCAGTGGAATGCTTAAGGAGAAATTTTATAAGTTCCTTTTTTTAGTTTTGATGGCTAAATTTTCCCGTTATATTTTTATATATTTGATTTATTTAAAAATGGTCTAAGCCATGTTGGCTTTGATTAAAGATCATACAGTTGATATTCTAATTATTTGAGAGGGATTAAGATGAAAAGAATTTTATTAATATGCTTTATAGGCATGTCATTTACCTATGCGAATGCTCATTCTGGGGGAACGAACTCACAGGGTTGTCATACCAACAGTAAAACTGGTGATTACCACTGTCATTAATAGGTGCGCACACAGTTTTTTTATTTAAAAGACTGTGCTTTAAAGTTATAAGTAGCGTTTAACTAAAGCTAAAAATTCATTCAGTTCTTTTTCCTTTATTTCCTCAGTATCACCGAGTACATGTTCTCTAAGATGAAGTTCTATTAACTCATTCATTAAGCCATTTATCGCACCTTTAATTGCTGCAACTTGCTGTAATACCTCAATACAAGAATTTTCAGAATTTAAAATATTCTGTTCAAGGGCATTAGTTTGACCTTGAATTCGTCTAATCCGATTTAAAATTTTTTTGTTCTGATTTAAGTGAGACATACTATTCAACCTCAAGAACATATACTATGGGGGAGTATTAATTGTGGTGCAATAAAATGCAATATCTAAATAATGTTAAAAGTGACCATTCGCATCAATTTGACGAAGGAAATCCTTTAGCACAAAAGAAAATTTTAATCGCAACCATCCTCACTGGTGTAATGATGGTGTTTGAAATTTTTGGAGGATGGTTCTTTAATTCCATGGCTTTATTGGCTGATGGATGGCATATGAGTTCTCATATGTTGGCATTGGGCTTAGCTTATTTTGCCTATAAAATGGCTCGAAAATATGCTCGTGATCAGAGATTCTGTTTCGGTACATGGAAGATAGAAATCTTAGCTGGATATTCGAGTGCCATTTTATTGATGGTTGTTGCTGTATTCATGGGTGTTCAATCGATAGAACGTTTATTCAATCCTGTGAATATTCACTACAACGAGGCAATTTCAATTGCGATTGTTGGCTTGATCGTTAATTTTATTTGTGCCTGGTTACTACGTGAAAATGGTCACCACCACCATCATCACTCTCATGATGACCATGACCACCACCACGATCATCATCACTCTCATGATGACCATGACTTAAACCAGAAAGCCGCTTTTCTTCATGTAGTAGCAGATGCAGTAACTTCTGTATTAGCGATTATTGCACTTTTCGCAGGGAAGTATTTTGGATGGGATTTTTTAGATGCAATTCTAGGGATCGTAGGTGCAGTGCTTGTAGCACAATGGTCTTGGGGATTGATTAGAGAAACAGGTAAAACATTGCTTGATGCAGAGATGGAACATCCTGTAGTAAAGGAGATTCAGGAAGTTGTAGAGGAATTAGATAACCAAATTACGATTACTGATCTGCATGTCTGGAAAGTAGGTAGAAGTAAATTTTCATGTATTTTATCCCTAAATACAGTTAATGACTCCTTAACAGCAGAGGTAGTTCGTAAAGCTTTGTCAATTCATGAAGAGATTGTTCATATTTCTGTTGAAATTAACAGGAATTTCCATGTTGTTTAAATTAATATTTATTCCTTTTAAACTTTATCAGTCTATTTATGTAAATCTTAGATTAGAATTTGTTTGTTGTAGAGCGTCGGGGCGCCTCGGCAATTCTGCGTGTTGAAATAGAAAGGAAAATTCATTTTCTGAATGAAGATATCAGGTATGAACGGGTAAAGATACAATCCACGATTCATATTCAATTCCATGACTTTAAAGCGCAAAGCGTGTTGCAGATGCAGCTCTTATTCCGAGGAATTTTACACTGGTATCGCCCGCCGATAGAAACACCAGATCCGGCAGTCAGGACGTAAATAACCATTCCTCCAGTTTAAATAAAAAAACCTGCAGATTCGATGCAGGTTTTTTTTAGAGATAATCAATCGCGTCTTATTTGGCTTTACGCTCTTTCTCGATCAGGTAATTCACCACCTGAATGACTTTGGCATCATTACCCTGCACAATATATTTACCATTCACGGTCACTGCCGGAACACCACTTAACTGATACTGAGCAGCCAGATTTTTGGCTTGGGCAATTTTCGAAGTGATCGGGAAAGATTTATAAGTGCTGTTAAATTTCGCTTCAGGGATACCATAGCGGGTATAGAACTTGGCCAATTGCGCCTGTTCTAAAATTGGACGTTGCTTATCATGAATATCATGGAATAATTGTAAATGTGCTTTTTGACGCACACCCAATGCTTCAGACACATAATAAGCACGCGCTGCCTGCTCCCAGAGTGGATTCATTGCAGCCGGCGTACGTACAAAACGTACATCTTTTGGTAATTTTTTCAACCAGCCCTGCATATGTGGTTCAAGCGCGAAACAATGACCACAGCCGTACCAGAAGAATTCACGTACCTCAATTCTGCCCGGTTTTTCGACTTTGACTGGTTTTGCAACCACCTGATAGTCCTGACCTGCCACAAAATTGGCCATAGCATTGCCTGAAAAGGCCAAAACAGATGCGGCAACAGCTCCTAAAAGGAATTTTTTCATTGGGATTATCGTCCTCTAAATCATTATGCTTAGTGTATGGGTTCACTATAAATCAATTATGCCGGTTCCGTTTTCATGCTGCGAACTTTTGTGCTATCAGAACCGCTACATTAAAGTATGCGACTGATTTTAAGTCAGTTAATATGGCCATTCGACCGCTATGTGTTTTTAGACAATCACAAAAGTTAAACTTTGAGTAATAAAAACGGTTATAATTTCTACGATTAAAAAGTAGTGGTCAAACCTACAGCAAATATTAACTTCTTACTATTCTCTTCAGTAACAGCCGCGTGGCTATGATAATTGCTGGAATTTACAACATAGAACTGAGCAAAAAATGATTTATGAAAGGTTTATTAAATTAAATAAATTATTTATATAGTTAAAATTCACCTGATAAATCACTTTTTAATTTAAATTACTATGTTAATTATTTGTTAATTATTTCTAAATTTTTCTCTAAGAAACGGAGTCCCCCATCAGCAAAACTACTGGTTGAAAAAACTATAGTAAAAATAACTAAAATAATCTTCATGTGCATATTATTGAATCTAATCATATCTTGGACCAAAAAAATCTTTACTTATAATAATGAGTAAATATATACATCAGAATGACAACAAAATTACAAACTTGTAATTTTGTTAAGGTTTGTTCTCAAAAAAATAAATTAATACTATTTTAAAAAAGATAAATCGTTGCTGAAAAAGCTAGATTGCAATCGAGTTAATTAATTATAAATCAAAAACTTATATTGTATAAAATTTGTAACTCTTTGCTTTCTGTACTTATTATTTAATCAACGTTTCACGATTTTCATAAGCTAAACTAAATATAGTCGCCAATTTCAATTGAGTTATTTCCCGGCTTTTAAATACCGATATACCGCTTGGCGACTAATTCCAAATGCCTGGCCTAATGCCATTTTTGAAGGGTACTTCCCTTCCTTCCAGTCTTGTCGCAAAGCTTCAGCCTGATCAGGTTTCAATTTATGTACCCGGCCTTTGTACTTCCCTTGAGAAGAGGCAAGTTTAATTCCTTCCTTTTGCCGCTCTAAAATGATCTCACGTTCAAACTGTGCAAAAGCACCCATCAGTTGCAGCATCAAATTATCCATCGGGGTGGATTGGGCCGTAAAAGTAATATTTTCTTTTACAAACTGGATGGCAATCCCTCGTTTGACCAGTTTATCCACTTCAGTCACCAAATCTTTTAAGCTTCGCGCAAAACGATCCATGGAATGTACTATCACCCGGTCTCCTTCCCGGACATAATTCAACATTTCCTGAAATTTCGGTCGGTCGGTATTTTGGCACTGTTGCAAATAGAGATTTGAGTCGATGATGTTCCCTTTAAAAAGTACTTAGAGACCGAAAACCCTGTTGATTAGACACACTTCACCCTGAGGCTGACCATAATAAAATGACGATGCTTGTCCTTTACGTAGTGCACGCATGACTTCAATACCTTTAATTGTGGCATAAGCCGTCTTCATAGATTTGAATCCTAATGTGGCCCTGATGATCCGCTT
>NZ_JBWVSU010000019.1:0-34309 GCF_056642055.1 Acinetobacter sp. 129952
CCCAAAGAATGATTTCGCCCTGAAAATGCCGACCATGGAAAGGATTCATATGCTGCACCTTTAGCTAAAACAGTCTTCAGCTTACCATTCGTGGTTATTTGCAACAGTGCCTTTCATCCCTCCATTTACTTGACTATCCAATCAGTTGGAAAACTCTTTGAATGCTTCCAGCGCATTTGCAGCATACATCAATGAAGGTCCACCGCCCATATACACCGCAACGCCCAGAACTTCCTCCAGCTCCTGTAGGGTCATGCCCATTTTGACCAAGGTCCTGACATGAAAACCGATACAACCATCACAACGTGCAGCCACACCAATCGCCAAGGCAATCAATTCCTTGGTTTTTGGATCAATCACACCATCATGCATTGCGATCTGGGATAATTGATTGAAACTTTTCATTAAATCTGGTGAATCCTGGCTTAGAGTTCTTAAACTACCTGAAATATTTTGGGTTAATTCTTTGTATTTCATAATTTTTTCTCAAATTAAAAATCAACAATCAAGTTTTTATATTCAAAAGCTTATTTTTCTACCGGATAGCCCTGTTCCAGCCAAGCCTGATAGCCACCTTGAACCGACTTCACCTGAGTAAATCCCATATTCTGTAAAGTATCGGTTGCCAATGCTGAACGTCCACCCGTGCCACAGATCAAATAGATCGGCTGATCTTTTAGATGTTCCAGTGCCTGCATGGTATCGCAATGATGGCTAACCAAAGGATGCTGGTGAATCCTCATTTCTAAAACACCACGAGGATAATTCACCGCCCGGTCTATCGCTGCCGCCTGAAATTCATCCGGTTCCCGAACATCAATCAGAATGGTTTTATGGTTTTTCATCGCTTCAAACAGTTCAGCTACACTCACTTCCTGAATCCGGTTTTTCGCATTCCGGATCAATTGCTCTGCAGTTTTCATCATTTTCATTCTTCCTCGCTCATCAAAATCAGCTTCATTTGTTATAAATGCTAGTTCAGCAGCTAAAAAACGCTTTGTTGTAGCTCCCACCCCGGCTGTTTCAGCACTGTTGCAGTGATCACTGCTATTGCAAACCGTCAGTTTGATAAAATTATTTCAGACTGTACACCTGTTTGATATTCATTCAGATGACAGAAAAATAGGGTATTTATCTGTCATCCAGAATCTGACCTTCTATTTTTATCCGTAAAAAATTTCACGGGACTAGCCCTTGAGTGCTGAATAAATTAAATACACAGCTACCCCAATCACAGTTGTGGCAAAAATCTTCTGAACCCGGTTACTTTCAATTCGGTGCATCAGACTGCGTCCAATTAACATCCCTACAATACAGGCCAGGACAAAAGTCAGCGTGACCGAAACAGGATATTGAAAGCCATCTAGCACGTGTGCAGAAATACTGACACCACCAATCAGGAAAATAATCATTAGAGAAGTCGCAACGATACTGCGCATATCGAGGTCGGTGAATTTACGCAGTGCCGGGACAATCACAAAACCGCCGCCCACCCCGAGCAAGCCAGTCAGCAAACCCGCCACTACGCCAATACCGGCGAGGAACGAGGCCGTTTTCACATTCCAGATCAGGCGACCGGTCGTTTGATTGACCTTACACGGTGGATTCTCATGGTCATTAACTTTGTTAAAGAAGATCCGGTAAGCCACAATCAACATGACTAGACTGAAAGCCATCGTCAGCCAGACCGGAGAAACAATACCAGCCAGATTTACGCCATAGCGTGCTGAAGGAATACTGATCAGGGCGATCCAGAGCGCAGCGCGATAACGTACAATACGCTTGAATAAACCCTCGAACGTTCCGACCAAGGCAGACAGAGTCACTGCCAGCAAGCCCACAGGCGCAGCCTGTGCCACGGTCCAGCCCTGACTCGCCATCAGTGCCGGTACAGCCAGAATGCCGCCACCAGCACCGGTTAAACCCAGCAAGCCACCGATGGCCAACCCTTCCAGTATTAACACCCACATAGCCACTGTTCCTCTCTTTGCTAATGCAATTAAACAAAAGACAAACCTTTTTGTTTAATCTTGAAACATGCCTATTTGAAGTAATTAAGCGGAAGTTTTAAATAAGAAACCCCATTCTGTTCTGGCGTTGGGAACTGTCCTGCTTTCATATTGATCTGAATCGAAGGCAGAATCAGCTTCGGCATGCTGAGTCCTGAATCCCGCTGGTTTCGCATCTGAGCAAATTCAGTTTTACTGACTCCCTCGTGAATATGGATATTCTGTGTTTTCTGAGCCTGAATAGTGGTTTCACACACATACGATTCACGTGTTTCAGGCAAATAGTCATGACATAAAAAGACCCGTGTATCTTCTGGGAGCTGATACAGGCTTTGTACCGAATCAAAAAGCTTTTCTGCACTACCTTTTGGAAAATCACAACGGGCCGTACCATAGTCCGGCATAAACAGCGTGTCGCCGACAAAGACTGCATCTTCAACCACATAGCTCAGGCAAGCAGGCGTATGCCCCGGTGTTGCTATGTTATAAACATCCAGCTCACCGATTTTGAAATGCTCACCATCTTCAAATAAATGATCAAATGGCTGACTAGCATTCACCTGCTTGAGATCCAGATTATAAATTGCAGCAAAGGTCTGCTGCACCACAGCGATTTTCTGGCTGATTGCAATTTTTCCGCCCAGCTCCTGTTTCAAATACTGGGCTGCAGTCAAGTGATCTGCATGAACATGGGTTTCCAAAATCCATTCCACGTCTAAAGTCTGTGCTTTGACATAGGCAATGATACGATCTGCCTGTGTGGTTGAAGTGGTTGCAGATGCCGCATCATAATCCAGCACACTGTCAATGATGGCACAGCGCTTTGTTATTGGATCGGATACCACGTAACTGAAGGTATTGGTCGCCTCGTCAAAAAAATCCTGTACCAGTGGGTGTTTTGCCATCGTTATTCTCCAGCCCATTTACGGTGCAGCAATACGCCAATCAACATCGCGATAATAAAATAGAAGACCTGGTAATGCCCCAGGCCAATCAAGGTGAAACTTGGTGCTGGACATACCCCAGCAATCCCCCAGCCGATACCAAACAACTGGCTGCCAATGATTAAGCGTGGATCAAGTTTTTGACTGGTGGGCAATACAATAGGTTCGTTAAATACGGTTTTCGGTGCTGCAGAACGCATGGCTTTTTGAAAGGGAATAAATGCCACGGCAATTGCACCCATCATCACAAAGGCCAGACTGGCATCCCAGTCACCAAACAGATCCAGGAAATCCAGCACTTTTTCCGGATTGGACATGCCTGAAACCATCAGTCCGACAGAAAAAAGAGCACCAAAAATAAAAGCTAAAATATTTTTCATTTTAAAATGCTCCAGTCACGTGACGAACAATATAAACAGTGACAAAACCAGCAAACATGAAACTCATGGTGGCCACGATGGAACGTTTAGACAAACGACTCATCCCGCAAATGCCATGACCGCTGGTACAGCCTGAACCTAAGCGGGTACCAAAGCCGACCAAGAGACCCGCAACCACCAGCATCAGCGGACTCGCATTCAATTCAATTTCTGGCTGAACAAACAGTCCATAGATAAATGGCACCGTGATTAAACCCGCCATGAACCAAATCGCAGATGTTTTAAACATCATTTTAGGATTCAGCACCTGTCCGATTAAGCCACTGATGCCTGCGATACGACCATGCACATACAGGTAACCAACGACCGATACACCGAGCATCAAACCGCCGAGAAAAGCAATCAGGAAATCATGCATAGCGAGTCTACTTAAGTTTATAATATATTTATTTATAATATATAATATATAATATTAATCAAGCACTCTGTGATATTCTTTCATAAATGATTTTTAACTATGCAGGACTGAAGGAGATCGTAATGAATACTGGAACTAATCAGGCTAAAATTGATTTTTCGGAAGTCGATATAGTCACAAACTACTTAAAAGTCTTATCAAATCCTGACCGCCTAAAAATTTTATGTGTCTTGGTAGAAGGCGAACTCAATGTACAGAAAATTGAGGAAAGCACTGATATTCATCAACCAACACTGTCCCAACAACTGACTGTACTGCGTAAAAATAATATGGTCAGCACTCGTCGTGAAGGTAAACAGATTTTCTATCAAGTATCTGACCCCAGAATCCTGACGATTATGCAAACCCTGCATCAGTTATATTGTGCTGCTTAAGCCTGTTTTTCACTCTAACTTGTACCATCGAGTGACTTTAACAAACTCATAATTCCTCAAGCTTTAACCTCAATATTCCTGCTCAAATCGGCTAAAGATAATGGCAATACAATCTATACAGCATTACCATTACTTTATTTATACGACAGTTGAAAATATGAACCTGATGACTTTATAAAGTTTTCCATCATTTAACAAAATACCTAAAATCTCATATCCACTTGCGAAATTTATTTCTCAAAAATTTCTTTCAGATCCTTTGGCATGCCTTGAGCAGATTTAAAAGTGCCCTTACTGTCTCGCCACACTATGGAAGGTGTTGAGAAAAATCCATATTTCTCCATTAACTCCTGATTAAAATCAATTTTTTTTGCAATCTCTTGAGGAATTTTATTTTCCGGTTTTAAACGTTTCTTGCCTTTATTCACGTTCATATCAGTAAAAACTGCTGCAGGATCTTTTGACATCAGTAAAGTGGCAACTTGGGCACGACTTTCTTCACGTATGACACCGACCTGAATATGGCGTAATTGTACTTTTCCAGACTTAACCCATGGACGCGCCTGCTGCCAAAACTTATGGCAGTAAGGGCAATTGGGATCCGAAAAGACATAGACTATGCGTGGAGCATTTTTTTGGCCATCCTGGATCCATGTAGCCTTTTCCAAGGTTTTCCAAACATTATCCAGAACCGCTTCTTTGGCATGTTTATTCATGAGATCAACAGAAAGATTGTCTCCTTTGGCATTGTATAAATCACCCAGAATGTAATATTTCTGGTCATTCGCAATAAATACGGTTCCAGGATGCTGATTGTTGTGTCCCACCCAGCCAGTCATTCCTGTGGGCGCAGGAATTTGTTGAATAAACTCAAATCCTTCCTGCTCAATCTGTTTTTTGATAGCGCTATTGGCGGAAGTCAATGTTGCACTACCTGCAAGCAGCATGGAAATGAGGATACGTTGTATCGATGTATTCATAAAAATTCACCAGAAAAATTAAGGTTGGATGGATATCTTTTTTAAATATTGCTGCAACATCGCAGGGCTCAATTCACCCATATGACGCTCTACCAACTGCCCCTGTGCATTGAAAAATAAAGTGCTTGGTAGTCCAAACATATTCATCTGTTGTGGTATTTCTCCATATGGATCAAGCAGTACATGTTTAAATTTAAGATCATAACGTCTTAAATAATCCTGTACGGTTACTTGATCTTCTCCCTGATTAAGCATGACGAAATTAATCCCGGGATATTGATTATGTGCCTGCTGTAAAACGGGCATTTCACGGTGACACGGTGGGCACCAACTGGCCCACATATTGATCACTGTTGGCTGCCCGATAAACTGCTTGAGTGGAACGTTCTCTGAGATTTCACCATGTTGAATTAAGGACGAAAAACTTGAATCCGGAAAATGGGTTTCCTGTTTCAAATTGTTTTGAAAAGCAATGCCAAGACTCAGCAGCAGCGTAAAAATAAAGATAAAAATAGCCTTGGATTTACCAGGCAGTCCTTTATTTTTCCAAAGAAAGTATGGGATAGCAGTAACAATACCCCCGATGAGATGGAATCCTTTGTCTTGGATCTTGAAGATGTCGAGAGGTGATGTGGAATAGGCATCCCAATGTAACAATACAAAAACGATTCTTGCCCCGATGAGCCCAATCAGGACACTGATCCATAAAGAATCCCGAAAAACCTGGATCACTGCTTTATCCCATCGGAGTTTGTTACTCACCATCTGGCCAATTATCGACACAGTCATCAATCCAATCAAAATAATGATTAATGTCCAGGGCAACATCAATGGTCCAAGGTGTAAGGCTTCAGATGAAATCATTCACGTTCGCCTGTCTGAAGTTGCTCAAGTCTTGCGAGTAACTGGGCTGCACTAAATGTTCCTGTCAGTCGAAGTTCACGTTGTTCCTGATGTGAGACATCCAGCATGATCATGGTTGGTGGTCCCAGAATCTGCCATTGCTTTAATAATTCATCCTGGCTTGAATGATAATTTGTGAGATCGAGCTTAATCCTTGCGATATTACGAAGAGCATCTTGTACATCTTCACGCGGCAAAACTTCATGCTCAATGGGCTGACAGGCCACACACCAGTCCGCATAAACATCGATAATGACTGTCTGACCTTTAAAGCGAGCAAGGGCGCTACTCAGTTCATCCTCAGTATTCACCTGTTGCCATGCCAAGATCTGCTCTGCTTGGGTCACACTCATTTGAGCTAGGGCATGGTTAATATGCCATGCTCCTCCTAAGGCAATCATAATGCTTAAAATCATCACCATAGCTTTGGCTATACTGCGAGATATATGAGGGAGTATTTTTAGCAAGCAATAGCCAGCAAGCAGGAGTAAAACCGCACCGAGTAAGATGAAATAGAGCACACTTGGAATTAACGGACGGATGAAATAAAGAGCAAGAGCCAGCATGACAAAGCCAAAGCTAAACTTAAGACGATCCATCCATAAGCCAGGTTTAGGTAAATATTGTGAACCAAACACTGAAGCAATAAATATGGGGAAACCAATACCCAGACCAAGCACAAATAAATAGCTTGCCCCCATCACGGGTTGATTCAACTGTGAAACAAATAATAATGCCCCGGCGAGTGGCGCACTCATACAGGGACCAACAATCAATGCTGCGATCATGCCCATCAATAAAGCACCTAGCAAGGTTCCGCCCTTTTGTCTTTGTTGCCACTGATCAAGGCGATGTAACACCCCTTGTGGCAATGACAAATGAAAAGCGCCAAATAAGTTAAATGCGAATACAGTGAATAGCAGTGCAAATAAGCCAATAAAAACTGGACTTTGAAACCATCGCTGAAAGCTATAACCTAGTTGTGCAACGGCTAGGCCCATCACGGCATACACGATGGCCAGCCCCAGAACAAAGGCTCCGGCAATAAATGCGGCCCGATAACCCGTTTTGCGCTGGACCAAAATACCCGAAAGGATAGGAATCAAAGGTAATGAACAGGGTAGAAAAGCCAATAAGATCCCAAGTCCTAAAAATACGAGCAAATTGACTAAAAGGTTCTGGTTGGATAATAGGTTAAAAAAGAATTGGTCATTATTCCATTGAGATTTAAGAGAGGCATTCGTCTGATCCTGTTGTATCTGAGGCTCTCTCTGGGTGCTTACTTCACTTGAGGCTTGTCTCTGCGATTCATCAGCGGCTTGTTCATCTTGTGGTACCGCTACCAGATTTTCAGGTTCTTCTACTGTGTTTTTATTCGTTGAATTTTCTGGTCCTAAAGCTGCCTTTTTTTGTTGTGCAACAGCTTGCTCAGATAACTGGGTTGGCACTAAAGTAGATGTTAAAGTTGATGTCACATTTAATAGTCTTTTACTCTCCGAGAATCTCTGGGTGGGCAATAATCCCTCGTCATCAGTTTGAATCGTAGTGCGTTGTACTGGATAGCATAAACCGCTTTCCGCACAGCCTTGCCACTGAATATTGAGTTGCTGATTAGGCTGTACCGGAATATGAGTATTGACTTGACCATAATGAACCTGGGTCCGCCCAAAGGTTGGATCATCTTTGTCTTGTGGTACTGGTAGGCTCAGTTTGAGTGCTTTCTGATCATGACTAACTTTGAGTTGATGATGATAGAGATAATAGCCATCGGCAATTTTCCATGTAAGTTCAGCACCCTCCTGACTGGTCGAGACTGCCTCAAACTGAAAGGCCTGATCAGGTGGCAAGAAATCAGCATGTGCTGTTCTTATTAAAACAGCTACCATTATCAAAAATATTCTCAACAACCACATCATCAATTTCAGCATCGTATTTAATGTTAGATGCCCTATTATTCAAAAACTAAAATTAAGAGAGCATTAACAGTAACAATCGCTTATAAAATAGATGAACAATCAATGGGAGTCCGCATGTTTGTCGTTTTGGTAGAAGATGATCCATATATTGCCCACAGTATTTGTGCGGCTTTGGATTTTTTAAATATTTCTGTCGAGCATGTCAGCACGGCAAGCGCGGCAGATTATTTTATCCGTCATAGCGCTGTTGATCTGTGCCTGCTCGATTTAGGATTGCCGGATCAGGATGGTTTGGAGTTACTTAGAAAATGGCGACAGGATCAGATTCATACACCGATACTTGTACTCACTGCGCGGATACAGACGCGGCAATGTATTGAAGCATTAAACTTAGGCGCTGATGACTATCTGACGAAACCATTTGAACTTGATGAGCTGGTTGCCCGTCTTCATGCTCTCACGCGTCGTCACCGCGGCTTTTCATCCAATGTTCTACAGTTTGAAGACTTAAGCTTAAATCGAGATACCCAAGAAGTATTTTATCAACATCAAGCGATCCAGCTTTCAAGGCGTGAATACAGTTTGCTTGAGACTTTGATGAGCCATCCCAATCAGATTCTGAAAAATGAGCAATTGCTCGACAAACTTTATGGGTATCAAGACAGCATCGAAAGTAATGCTTTAAATGTGCATATTTACCATTTAAGACAAAAATTAAATGCTGATTTTATTCAGACCATTCGTGGGGTCGGTTATATGTTTAAAGTGTCTGAATTATAACAGATGCGAAGCTATAGTTTGAAATGGCGTTTGGTCACAAGCTTATTGATGGTATTTCTTTGCCTGTGGAGTATTGTATTCGCCTGGTTGTATGTCGATCTGCAAAAACGCCTGCAAGATACCTTGGATCAACGACTTTCGGCTTCGGCACATATGGTCGCGCGTTTAATTCAACAACTCCCTATGAAAGCGATTAAAAACGAACTTATTCAACAAACCAATAAGTCTACCGATGCTGAAAATCTAATTGCTTGCGAAGTATCTTTATTCAGCTCAGATATTTCTGTGGGTCAACATGTTGTGGCAAAAACTCGAGGTGCGCCAGCTAACTTAAGTCAACAACAGCTTGGTTTTAGTACTTGGCAACAAAGTGAGATTGAGTGGCGTAGTTATGTGCTACGTAAAAATGATATCCAAGTTGTGGCTGCCGAACGTATGTTCTTACGCTATTCACTCCTACAGCAGATTCTGCAATCAGTGCTTATTCCACTAATTTTATCACTGCTTATCTGTATTACATTGATTATTTTGATAATACGTAAAGAATTTAAAAGTCTTGATACCATTGCACAGCATTTGAGCCTAAAAGAATTAACACTTGGTGACGCGGCCATATATTTAATAAATCTTGACCCCAAAAACATTCCGCAAGAGGTACAACCTTTTGTCGATAATTCAACTCAGTTGATCCAAAAATTGCACCATAGTTTGGAAAATGAAAAAGTCTTCACCGCATATGCTGCACATGAACTGCGTAGTCCTTTAACGGCAATCAAAACCCATGTACAACTTGCTCAACTCATCGCACAACAACAACATGCCGGGCACGATTTACAGGATAATCTTCAACAAGCCAATATAAACATCCGCAGATATGCACAATTACTTGAACAACTTTTAGCATTGACAGCTATAGATCAGGATACTGTTCAGAAATTAGAAGCCACGAATATTACATCTGTACTGCAACAAGTCATTGCAGATTTACACCCAGTCTACCCTGAGCTTGATCAAAGTCTGGATATCAATTGGGCAACTTTAACAAGTATTTATCTTCCTGATTTTGCGCTTTATACAGTACTTAAAAATCTTATTGAGAATGCAGCCTTACATGCACAAACAGATATTATTACTATCAAAATGCAGGATAGCTCACTTTTCATTCAAGATAATGGAAAAACTTTAAGTGAACATGAGCTGAAACTTTTGGGGCAACGTTTTTGGCGAAAGTCTGCAGAACAACCAGGGCATGGCTTGGGATTATCTTTGGTTAAAACAATTCTAAGCAAATATGATTATGATATTAAGTTTTACGGGACATATCCTCAGGGCTTAACTGTAGAAATTTCCCCCTCTTATTCTTTAGCTAATTAAAAGGACTAGGTATGTGTTTGTTTTCTTCTGCCTTATGTAATGGCCATTATGTTAAATGGAGTTTTATTAATTAAGCATGATCTAATACCCTAAAATTGAGTATGCAAAATGCAGAGTATTTACCATAGATTATTTATTTAAAGCTAAAGTTAAAACCTGACTTTTTTTCAATGAATGTTGATTGTAGTGGTCAACAAATATTGGACACAGTTTTAAGTTTTTGTTCAGCTGCAAAAGGGCTGATACCATTATTAAATTGATGTAGTCGTATCCGATTGTAGTATTCCATCAGATACAGCCCTATATCTAGTTTTGCTTCCTCAATTGAATGATAACCTAGTTTAGGAATCCACTCAGTCTTGAGACTTCTAAATAGTCGTTCTGTTGGAGCATTATCCCAACAGTTCCCTTTGCGACTCATACTTTGTTGTATGGCGTAACTTTTCAATCTCTGCCGAACTAGGAGGCTTTTATATTGGCTGCCTTGGTCGGAGTGAAATATAACTCCAGCTGGTTTACCTCTACGATGCCATGCTTCATCTAATGCCTTAAGCACTAAATGCTGATTTGCTTGTGCCGACATAGACCAACCAATCACTCGACGAGCATACAGATCAAGCACAACCGCAAGATAAGCCCAAGTCTTACCTGTCCAAATATATGTGATATCACTGCTCCGAACATGGTTGGGGTAAGCAGGTTTAAATTGTCTATTCAAAGTATTTGGTACAAGAATAGTTTCATCCACAGTGTTTTGATATCGATGCTTCTTTCGCTGTTTGGAAATAAGACCTGATTCACGCATCAGCTTACGTACCAAATAGCGCCCAATCTTAATCCCTTGATTCAACAGCATGTACCGCATACCACGACTACCGAGGGAACAACGACTTTGCTTAAATAGGCTATGGATCATGGCATTAAGCTTAGTACGATCTGAACTTCGGCTTTTACGTGTTGCACGATAATGATAGTAGCTTGAACGAAGTATACCAAATGCACGACAGAGTACTTTAACAGGGCTTAGCTTTCTTAATTGATCAATCAACGCATATGTTTGAATTCGTCTGACATTAAGAGAGCTGTAGCCTTTTTTAGAATCATCTTCTCCTGCTCAAGTTGATGAATACGAGTCTTAAGTTGTTGTATTTCTCTTTGTTCAGCCGTTAAAGCAGGCGTTGTTGGAGATTGGCCTGTTCGTTCAAATTGGAGTTGATCAACCCAACGTTTTAATGCTGTTTGTCCAATATCTAAAGCACGACAAGCTTGTGTAATTGAATAGCCTTGATTAAGTACAAGGCTTGCTGCTTCTAGTTTGAATTCTGGAGTGAATGTTCGTCTTGTTCTCATTGAGCACCTCTTTGGTGAATACATTATCACCGGCACTGTTGCAAATAACCACGAATGGTAAGCTGAAGACTGTTTTAGCTAAAGGTGCAGCATATGAATCCTTTCCATGGTCGGCATTTTCAGGGCGAAATCATTCTTTGGGCTGTGCGCTGGTATTGTAAATATGGCATTAGCTATCGTGAACTGCAGGAAATGCTGGCCGAACGGGGTGTGAATGTTGATCACACGACTATTTACCGTTGGGTTCAACGTTATACGAATCTAAAAATGGGAGCCTATAGCTCCCATTTTTATTGTTAAACGTTGAATCCTATATGTTTTCCTGTTGGAAGCTCTACATCAATACGGAGCTTCCCACCCATTGCCTCAACATACTTTTTCATGGTTGAAATCTTAAGATCATTGCCACGATTTTCTATTGCTGAAAGCGATGGCTGTTTTATTCCCAAAGTTTCAGCAAGCTCTTTTTGAGAAATTTCGAGTTCTTCACGAATAAGATGAAGCTGATTTTCTAGCAGTAATTCATCAGCCATTTTTTGAATACGGGCTTGGCTCTCTGGAGAGCGGCTAGCTAACAATTCTTGCAGAGTCTTAGCCATTAGATTTATCTCCTAGGGTAGTGAGATGAAGTTGGTATTGTTCATCTGCAATATCCAGCATGTCTTTATAAAAACGCTTTTTACCGCCTTTATCAGCAATACATAGAACAATAGCCTGTCGTAAGGGATCAAATGCGAAGAAAGCTCTTAAGGGTCTACCGCGATGTTGAACACGCAGTTCTTTCATATTGGTAAATTTAGACTCATACACAGTATCTACTAAAGGACGGCCTAAACTCGGTCCCTGCTGCTGTAGAACAACCAGGGCAGCTAGGACCTTCTCTTGTGTAGGTTCATCTTGCTGTTCAAGCCACTGATTAAATAGATCTGTCGTAATGACTGTCCACATACCACAACCAAAATATAGATTATAGTCTATATTTTAGAGGCATTATGCTTGTTTTGCAAATGAGAAATGATAGGCAATAAAAAACCCCGGCATCCTGCTAGGGTTTTTTATTGGAACATTAGGTCTCTGTGCTCTTGCGTGTCTTATATAGCGCCATCCTAGTGCTTATTTTTAATTATATGGAACTTCCTGTTCCTGACCACTTAATCATATGAAAATTCTACTGTTCCAGATAGCCGCAAAGGGCCGAGATTGATGTGAGCCAAAGCGTACAAAATAGCCTAAATTTCATCCACAGCAATTGGGGATAGTTTTCGCCCTAGAAGAGCTGAGAACATTGGGAAAATGCCAAAATTGAGCATTTTTTAGACGATTTTATTGGCGAAAGATTACAAATCTGCTTAAAAAAACACGAGTTGTGAAAGCGTGTGTTTTTTGATCTTTTTGGTTTTGGTTTTATTGTATCAAGTATATGATAAATAACACTATTTAAAAAGGCATTTCGTATAACGCCTATTATGTTAAATGGATATAAATTTAGTGGATTATTCATGCTTCCCCTTGAGAAAAACTTGCAGACCCTTTTTAAATTTGTAATCCTTGCGCCCAAGGGTGTCTAGCTAAGCTAAGGCAGGTGTTTGTTGTAGTCGGGCCGCTACAATATTGATGAAGAGCACCTGTATGTTTAATTTCAAGATTTTTAATAAAGTCTCTACGGAAGTATTGACGATCAAAAATGACCTTCAGCTTAATGCTGAGCTGCAATTAATTAATAAATATAAAACGGCTATTTCTGAAGATTATAAACAGGCTATTGTTTTGATCTTTAAAGAACGTGGCTATACACGTTTGGAAATAGGTCAATTACTTGGGGAGCTAAAAGCTTCATAAAATACCGATTAAACAAAGCTTGGATATAACATCCAGGCTTTATAAAAAAGTACCTAGCTGTTACCCTTGTCCTGATTTTTTTACTCTAAAAAGTTCCTTCATCTTATGACACTTACGCCACCTTAAGTTTATTTACCGTCTTCAATCTGTAAATAACTCATCACTGTCTAGTGATGTGGTGTAGTCGCTTGTGTGTTGTATATATCACATCACTAGCCTATCTGAAAAATTAAAAAACAGGCTATGTTTATGTTATCTAATGTCCGAGAACAGTGGTTCTCTAACATCCGTGGGGATGTACTTGCCGGATTAGTCGTCGGTCTTGCACTCATCCCTGAAGCCATCGCATTTTCAATTATTGCAGGTGTAGATCCTAAAGTTGGTCTATACGCATCCTTCTGTATTGCCGTCGTGATTTCTTTCGTAGGTGGCCGTCCAGCAATGATTTCAGCTGCCACAGGGGCCATGGCACTGCTTATGGTTACATTGGTCAAAGAACATGGGCTTGAATATCTGCTGGCAGCAACAATTTTGACAGGCGTGATTCAGATATTGGCAGGCTATTTAAAGCTCGCCAAGTTAATGCGGTTCGTATCTAAATCTGTAGTTATTGGATTCGTAAATGCGTTAGCAATCTTAATTTTCATGGCTCAGTTGCCGGAATTGATTAATGTGACCTGGCATGTATATGCTCTGGTTGCTTTAGGTCTGGCGATTATTTATCTCTTTCCTTTGGTTCCCCAATTAGGAAAATTACTCCCTTCTCCACTTGTCTGCATCATTGCAATCACATTACTGGCAATTGCTCTAGGAATTGATGTACGAACTGTGGGTGATATGGGATCGTTACCTGACACACTTCCAATGTTCTTGATTCCAAATATTCCTTTGAATATTGAAACATTGATGATTATTTTGCCTTATTCAGTCGCACTGGCGGCTGTAGGTTTACTTGAATCGATGATGACAGCAACTATCGTGGATGAAATGACAGATACGCCAAGTGATAAATATCAGGAATGTAAGGGACAAGGGATTGCGAATATTGCTTCTGGCTTTATGGGGGGGATGGCTGGCTGTGCGATGATTGGTCAATCTATGATTAACGTAAAATCAGGTGGCCTTACACGCTTATCAACATTCTCTGCGGGTATTTTTCTTCTTATTCTGGTTGTATTTATCAGTGACTGGCTCAAAGTGATTCCAATGGCTGCATTGGTAGCGGTAATGATCATGGTCTCTATCAGTACCTTTGAATGGAGTTCTGTCACTCAGTTAAAAGATAATCCTAAGAGCAGTAATATCGTTATGATTGCGACTGTGATTGTAGTTGTTGCTACGCATAACCTGGCTTTGGGTGTGTTAACAGGCGTATTACTTTCAGCCTTGTTCCTAGCGAATAAACTTGAAAATGATATCCAGGTAACTGCATCTTTTGAAGGAACAGCCCGTTTATATGATTTGAGAGGTCAGATCTTCTTTAGTTCTTCTGAAAAATTCATGCAAGGTTTTGACTTTAAAGAGGATGTAAAGGATGTGATTATTGATTTGACCCATTCTCACATTTGGGATGTAACATCAGTCGCCATGCTTGATTCTGTTGTAAATAAATTTCAAAAGAATGGTGTGAATGTCACTGTGCGTGGCTTAAATGAAGCCAGCTCTATTATGATTGATAAGTATGGAACACATGCCAGAATCTAAGCGCAGGAGATTTTACGTTTATGTAGAATCTCTAAAATTAACATAATACACCTTATACGAAATACTTGATATTTATCATTAAATTTCAGTATATTAGATCAAGCCGTTGTGGGGCATAGGGTACCAGAGCGGCTTTTTATTGATTATTTATGTTCCACGCTTAAAATTCGAACAATGTTTCATGATTTTTATAAGTTAAACTAAATTTAGTTGCCAATCCCAATAAGCTATTCACTAACTTGTAAATATCGGTATACCGCCTGACGACTAATCCCAAAAGCTTTTCCTAATGCCATTTTTGATGGATACTTCCCTTCCCTCCATGCTTGTCGTAAAGCTTCAGCTTGGTCAGGCTTTAGTTTATGCACCCGACCTTTGTACTTCCCCTGAGCAGAGGCGAGTTTTATTCCTTCCTTTTGTCGCTCCAGAATAATCTCACGTTCAAACTGTGCAAAAGCCCCCATCAGTTGCAGCATCAAATTATCCATCGGGGTGGATTGGGCCGTAAAAGTAATATTTTCTTTTACAAACTGGATGGCGATCCCTCCTTTAACCAGTTTATCTACTTCGGTAACCAAATCTTTTAGGCTTCGTGCAAAACGATCCATGGAATGTACAACAACCCTGTCCCCTTCCCGGAGATAGTTCAACATTTCCTGAAATTTCGGCCGGTCGGTATTTTTACCCGAAGCTCGGTCAACAAAAATCCGGTCGACTTCAATTCCCTCAAGTTGACGTCCAGTATTTTGCTCAACTGAACTCACCCGGACATAGCCTACTTTTTGACCTTTCAATCTTTCATGCCCCAATTGGATAAAAATAAATAATTTCGTAAATTATAGACCTTAAATATCAATGTTACATGTTACATATGATTAAAAATCATTTAAATGATACATATTTTTACGAACTTTTAAAGTGTTACTTTAGGGTATACTCTAAATTTACATATTTAAATAACGAGTTTTTTCTCACTCATAAGAATTTGCAAGAATATATATACATTTATTGACATTAAGTAATTTAAATAAAATCAATATACGTATTTGCATATATGTGGAAATACGTATATAAGTATATCTGAGTTTCTAATAGCAGTGTTAGTCAAAATGTTCTCGACCATAAAGATTTATCACAATCCTGAGTGTGGTACATCAAGGAATACCTTAGCTTTAATTCAAAATGCAGGAATTGAACCAATCGTTATTGAATATCTAATTACCCCACCTTCGAAAGCAGAATTAATTGAACTTATTCGTAGTGCTGGTTTAAGTGTTAGAGAAGCAATTCGTAAAAATGTACCTCCATATTCTGATTTAGAAATTGTTCGGGAAGATTGGTCTGATGAACAGCTTTTAAATTTTATGCTTCAACATCCTATTTTGATTAACCGCCCATTCGTTGTTACGGATTTAGGTACACGTTTGTGTCGTCCTTCTGAAGTTGTTTTGGATATTCTCCCGTTTCCTCAGAAAGGCGCATTTAGCAAAGAAGATGGTGAAAAAATTATTGATGAAAATGGCCAAAGAATTAAATAGTACTTTCTCATCTCTTGAATGGAAAGAATGTGAAGGAGATTTATATGGATCAAGTTAATTTTTTTAAATGCTTATCAGATGAAACACGTCTCAATATAGTGACATTAATTGTTGAAAATAAAGAACTATGTGTATGTGATTTGACTGAAAAACTACAACTCAGTCAACCGAAAATTTCAAGACATTTAGCCCTTTTACGTGCTTCAGGGCTACTTCAAGATCGCAGACAAGGCCAATGGGTTTACTACAGTATCAATCCAAAATTGGCCAACTGGTGTTATGAAATTTTAGATATTTTGAAGACGGTTCAATCTCAATCAAAGCTGGATGATCAACACCCCCTTTCTGTAAATAGTTATTGTGAGTAATTCAATGAAATTTTTATTTTTATGTACTGGAAATAGCTGCCGTAGCATTTTGTCTGAAGTTTTGTTTAATAGCCGAGCACCAGAAGGTTGGAAAGCCTATAGCGCTGGGAGTAAGCCTTCAGGTCAAGTTCACCCGCTAACTTTAGAAACCCTTGAAAACTTAGGATTATCTACCGAAGGTTTATGGAGTAAAACGATTAATGATTGTGAACAATATCAACCTGATGTTGTGATCACAGTATGTGATTCTGCTGCTCAAGAAGCATGTCCACTTTATTTGGGTGGAGCAATCAAGGCACATTGGGGCTTGGCTGATCCTTCACACTTAGACGTGAATAAAGAAGAAAAAATGAAAGCCTTTATGAGCACTGTTGAACATATCAATCGTCGCTTAGATGCTTTATTTAAACTTAATGTAGATAAACTATCTCGCTCAGAATTGATTGCAGCAATTAATCAAATTTCGAACGTTGAGTAAGTGAAATGTCTGAAAAACGCTTATCTTTTTTAGATCGCAACCTGACGCTATGGATTTTTATTGCCATGGCCTTAGGCATTGCCATCGGAAACTTCTTTCCTCAGGCTTCTGTCGCACTCGATAAATTAAGCATTGATTCAGTGAATATTCCAATCGCGATTGGTCTTATTCTAATGATGTATCCACCACTGGCAAAAGTGAACTATGCGACTTTGCCACAAGTGTTTAAGGATAAGAAAACCCTTACTTTGTCCTTAGTACAAAACTGGCTGATCGCGCCAGTACTCATGTTTGCCCTGGCAATCATATTTTTACATAGTTATCCAGAATATATGACCGGTGTCATCCTGATTGGTCTTGCTCGATGTATTGCCATGGTTCTGGTGTGGAATGGCTTGGCCTGTGGTGATAATCAATATGTTGCAGCATTAGTTGCCTTTAACAGCATCTTCCAGATTCTATTTTTCAGTACCTATGCCTGGTTATTCCTGACCTTCCTTCCACCCTATTTTGGTGTCGCTTCGCAGGTCATTAATGTCGATTTCTGGACCATCACCCATGCTGTTCTGGTTTATCTTGGTATTCCGTTCTTATTAGGTTTCTTAACGCGATGGATTTTGGTGAAACAGAAAGGCGTGGAATGGTATGAAACCAAGTTCATTCCGAAAATCAGTCCGCTGAGTTTAATGGCTTTGCTGTTCACCATTCTGGCCATGTTTAGCCTAAAAGGCGGTGATGTCGTGAGTCTTCCGCTTGAAGTTTTACGCATCGCGATTCCTTTAACCATTTACTTCGTTTTAATGTTCTTCATCAGCTTCTTTATGAGTAAATGGATGGGCAATGACTATCCTAAGACCACAGCAATTGCATTTACCGCAGCGGGGAATAATTTTGAATTATCACTTGCAGTAGCGATTGCAACTTTTGGTATCGCTTCGCCTGTTGCTTTTACCACGATTATTGGCCCACTGGTCGAAGTTCCTGTGTTGATTGCCTTGGTGAGTGTTTCACTCTGGCTGAGAAAGAAAGTTTTTAAAGAGGCCTAACTCTATGAATCTCCCAAATGTAGATCTAAATCTTCTTGAGCAACCCACCTTTGAAAAAGTTCAAGCCAAAGAACTTGCTCATCCTCCGCGAATTTTGCTGCTGTATGGCTCTAATCGAGAACGTTCTTACAGTCGCCTTGCAGTTCTTGAAGCCGGTCGAATCCTTGAGCATTTTGGGGCGGAAATAAAAATCTTTCATCCTAAAGGGCTTCCTTTACCAGAAGATGCGGATACTGAGCATCCAAAAGTAAAAGAACTGCATGAGCTTTTAGCATGGTCAGAAGGCATGGTCTGGTGTTCACCTGAACGCCATGGTTCTATGAGTTCAATCTTTAAATCTCAAATCGACTGGATTCCACTGGCAGGAGGGGCAATCCGTGCTACCCAAGGTAAAACTCTTGCCTTGATGCAAGTCAGTGGCGGATCACAGTCATTTAACAGCCTGAACCAGATGCGTATTTTGGGGCGGTGGATGCGGATGATCACCATTCCAAATCAGTCTTCAGTTCCAAAAGCTTTTTTGGAGTTTGAAGAAGATGGACGAATGAAACCTTCGGCTTTCTATGACCGGATTGTGGATGTGATGGAAGAGTTATTTAAGTTCACCCTACTGACTCGTGGACAAAGCAAATACCTGACAGATCGTTATTCTGAACGCAAGGAATCGGCTGAAGAGTTGTCCAAGCGTGTAAATCAGCGCAGTTTATAAATGCTGGATGGTATTAAATACTGCGCCTCATTGCCAGGTCAGTAACACTTTTATGCTGTACCGATGAAGTGCTGTTAAAGGTACAATGAATATTGTAAAAACCCAGTCTTCATGATTGGGTTTTTACATTAAAGAAGTCAGAGATAAATAAGGAAAAGGTGAAGGCTTTGAACCAGAAACAGACTGAAACTGATGTGATCATTATCGGTGGTGGGCAGGCCGCTTTATCTACCGCTTATTTTTTAAAGCGCAAGAAAATCCCATTCATTATATTGGATGAGCAAAATCAAGCGGGGGGTGCCTGGCTGCATACCTGGGAGTCATTGCGTCTTTTTTCTCCTAATACCTGGAGTTCTCTATCCGGTTGGATGATGCCCATCACTGAACAGACCTATCCAACACGAAATGAGGTGATCCAGTATTTATCGGCTTATGAACAGAGATATCAATTTTCGATTGTTCGTCCAGTACATGTCGATCGTGTGGAATCGAAGGGAAAGTATTTAGACGTATATGCTGGAGAAAAGTTTTGGCGAGCCAAGGTGGTGGTCAGTGCAACAGGGACATGGCGCCAGCCGTTTATTCCTGATTATCCGGGACAGGAAAACTTTCAAGGCACGCAGTTACATTCAGCCCATTACCTGAATGCAGATTCATTTAAAGATAAGAAAGTCATCGTGGTGGGTGGGGGGAATTCGGGCGCGCAAATACTCGCTGAGGTTTCACAAGTTGCTGAAACCATTTGGGTCACAAAAACTCCGCCTCAATTTTTACCTGATGATGTCGATGGTCGAGTACTGTTTTTAAGAGCAACTGAGCGTTTAAAAGTACAACAAGAAGGAAGAAAAGTTGACCAGCCAATAGGTGGCCTAGGTGATATTGTGATGATCGATAGTGTCAAAGAGGCAAGGAATAGAGGAGTCTTACATAGCCGTCCACCTTTTCAATCTTTAGCTACAGATGCAGTTATTTGGCCAGATGGAAAAAAAGAGAAAATTGATGTGATTATTTGGTGTACTGGATTTAAGGCTTCATTAAATCATCTAAAAAGTATAGATATAGTAGAGCGAGATAACTTTGTAGAAGTTCAAAATGGAAGGTCTATTAAGTTACCTAACTTGTGGTTAGTTGGATATGGAGATTGGACAGGTATGGCATCTGCAACATTAATTGGCGTTTCTAGAACAGCGAGAGCTACAGTAGATGAGATCTTCACTTATCTACAAGAAATTAATACTAAAAAATTTTCAGAATAATTATCCATATCGAGTATAAGAATTTTAGAATCGGTTTTGTGTCTAGGCTACTGGGAGCATTCCAATATTTTGATTATTATTTCACTAAAAGTGTCTACAAGATCATGCTCTTCATTAAGCCATAATTTTTGATATTTAAACCTAATTTCATGAATTGCACTAAAAAGAGGGAACTCTTTCATAATTTATAATTAAATTAGAAGTTTTCTTAGGAAGCTGTTTAATATTATTGATATCTATACAGTTTTTCTTGTAAAAGCGCTTCATTTATAGTGAGTATTTCAATAAAATAAGGGAGCTAGCTCCCTTATTTTATTCATTTGCTAATTAAAAATTACTCGCAACTTGATATGTGATGAATGAAAAGATGTAGGCTAATGCAAACAAATAAGTTGCCATAATGATGGGCTGTTTCCAGCTGCCAGTTTCTCGTCTAATTGTTGCTAACGTAGCAAGACAATGGGGAGCAAAAATAAACCATACCAATAATGATAAACCTGTGGCTAACCCCCATCCATCCGGGCCTGAAATTTGACTTAACAGACTTTGAGTTACTGTATCTTCATCACCTGACATCGCATAAATCACCCCAAGAGCAGCAATTACAACTTCCCTTGCTGCCATAGCAGGAATGAGTGCAATACATATTTCCCATGTAAACCCAATAGGCGCAAATATAGGATGAATTAAATGCCCTAACTGACCAGCTAAACTATAGTTAATGGCCGGCATGCTTGCATTATCTGGTGGTTGAGGGAACGTGACTAGCACCCATAACAAGATAGACAGCGCAACGATAATGCCACCAACTCGTTTTAAGAAAATAGTTGCCCTATCATATAAGCCTAATGCAATATTTCTAATATCTGGAATTCGGTATGTGGGAAGTTCAAAAATAAAAATACTTTCAGTTTTATCTTTTCGAACCAACTTCAGAAACACTGAAACTAATAACGCTGAGACTATTCCCGACATATAAAGACCAAAAAGGACTAATCCTTGCAGACTTAACCAGCCGTAGATTAATTGGTTGGGAATAAATGCCGCGATCAATAAAGCATATACTGGCAATCTTGCTGAACAGGTCATCAAGGGTGCAATCATAATTGTTGCTAATCGGTCCCGTTCAGAGCTGATACTTCTGGTTGCCATAATTCCGGGAATGGCACAAGCAAAACTGGATAGCAGAGGAATAAATGAACGGCCGCTAAGCCCGGCTTTAGACATTAATTTATCTAAAAGAAATGCTGCCCGGGGTAAATAGCCTGACTCTTCAAGCATTAAAATGAAGAAGAATAAAATCAAAATCTGAGGCATATATGCAAGCACGCTACCTGCACCAGCAATTACCCCATCCACAACCAAGCTTTTTAATAGAGGATGTTGGATTAGTGGTCCAATAAAATCACTGAGCCATGCGACAAAATTTTCAATGAATTCAATAAAAGGCGTTGCCCATATAAATACCGCCTGGAACATCACAAACATGGTTAAAGTTAAGATTACTAAACCCAATACAGGATGTAGAAAAATTTTATCTAGAAATGCGGTTCTTTTATCACCACTGTCATTATTTAAAATAACTTGTTTGGTGATTTGTTTGACCTGTTCAAAATGACTTAATTCAGAATGATAAGGAGTAATAAAAAGATTTTTTTGATCTAATTGATTAATTAAATCTTGAATTCCTTTTGTTTTAACTGCGACAGCTTCAACTACAGGGATACCTAACAGTTGAGACAGTTTATCCTTATCAATGGAAATACCACGCTTTTTGACCTCATCCATCATATTTAATACAAGAATCATAGGGCGATTTAGAGCACGAACTTCGAGAACCAAGCTCAAATGTAAGCTTAAATTTGTGGCATCTACAACGCATATAAAAATATCGGGTAGAATTTCACCTTTTAGCTCGCCCAAACAAACTGCCCTGGTGACTTCTTCATCTAAACTACTAGGTTTTAAACTGTAAGTTCCGGGTAAGTCCAATACTCGTATTGCATCACCAGAAGGTAATTTAAAAGAACCTTCTTTTCTTTCTACGGTAACTCCAGCATAGTTGGCAACTTTTTGTCGCGTACCAGTAAGCGTATTAAATAAAGAGGTTTTTCCGCAATTTGGATTACCGACTAATGCAATGTTCTTAATCTTCATTGGATACTAACTCTACAAAAATTCTTTCAGCTTCATTCTTTCTTAATGCGAATCTTGAAGTTTCAATTTGAACTAAAACAGGATCTCCGCCAAAAACACCTTTAGCGAGTACTTGTAGAGTTTCACCCTCTCTAAAACCTAATAGTTGGAGCCGTTCCAATACGGGATCAGTGGTATGACTGTATTGATTACCTTTTTTGAGATCTCTAATTTTGACGATCTGATTTTGTTTAACTTGAAATAGATTCATTTTCGATACTCTTACTTCAAAGCCAAAATCTTTCGAGCACCATTAAGCACGAATAAAGAAACCAGGATGCCAATGATTAAGTCTGGGTAAGCTGATCCCGTCCACGCCACGAGTACACCGGCAAATATAACGCCCATATTTACCACAACGTCATTCGCCGAGAAAATCCAACTGGCTTTCATATGTGCGCCATCTTCTCGATGACCAGAAATAAGATATAAGCATGTCACGTTAGCTATAAGTGCGAGCAGGCCAATAACAATCATGAGCGTTGATTCTGGCTCGCTTCCAAACATGAATCGTCTAATGACATCAATAATCACGATGACAGCAAGTAATAACTGAATCCAACCTGCGAAATGGGCTGCTTTCACTTGATATTTCGCAGCTTTTCCGACGGCATATAGCGCAATACCATAAACGGCTGCATCGGCAAACATATCTAGAGAATCAGCAATCAATCCTGTAGACGCAGCAATAATTCCGCTGATGAATTCTATAAAGAACAGTAGAGCATTAATGCCTAATAACAGTTTAAGTACTTTAGCTTGTCTCACAGGATCAGGTTCATTAGGTATATCGCCTGTAGAAAGCTGTGTTTCATCAAGTTTCGCCCCAAAACCCAGTCCTTCAAGTTTGGCCGTAATTTGCTGACTCCCTTCATTATGGAAGACTTTCAGTTTTCGATTGGGAAGATCAAAAGTAAGACCTTTAACTGCTTCAATATCTGCAAGAGCCATACGGACCATTTGCTCTTCAGCAGAGCAATCCATTTTAGGAATGGTATAGGTACTTGTTTGCTTAGCCTGTTGATTGCTTATATAAGTTTCAGTCTTCACAAGCTTTGCACCAAAACCCAAAGCTTCAAGTTTGGTAGTTATATTTTCATCTTTTTGATTATGTAGAACCTTTAAAGACCGGTTAGGTAAATCAAAGATGAGTTTTTGAACACCATCAATTGAAGATAGCGCCATACGAACCATCTGTTCTTCCGCAGAACAATCCATTTTGGGAACTAAGTATTCACTCATGTAGTGCGAATCTTTTAAAACGTTTTCAGTGCTTAAATTTTCTTTGGGATCAGAACCACAACAGGATTGAGCGGTATCTTCACAACTGTTTGAAGTGTTACAGCAAGGAGATGAAGATTTTTCTTCTTCCTCTTCACCACAACAGCTAGGCGTATTATCACAATTCTTTGAATTGCTTGCTTCTGCAATTGATGGATGATTTTCTTGTTGAGATTTCTTATCTTCGCATGGTGTTTCTTTACTACATCCACAGCCACTCATAGTTATACCCATTAAAAAAATTTATAAACTTTGAATATTAGAATCCCTATAGTTACTATAGAGTCAAGATTTTTTGGAAATACCAACTCAATGCATTTAAAAATTGGTGAACTCTCTAAAAAAACCTCATGTTCAGTATTAACAATTAGGTTTTATGAAAAGGAAGGTTTAATTCCGGAACCCGAAAGAACGGAAGGAAATTACCGCCTTTACGATATAGGCTATGTTGAGCGAATTAAGTTTATTTTGAATTGCCGAACTTTAAATATGAGTTTGAATGAAATTCGTCAATTACTCACCTATAAAGATAATCCCAAGAAAAATTGTTCAGATGTGAATGAATTAATTGACTTACATGTCAGTGCTATCAGAGAAAATATAATCAAGCAACAAAAGCTTATTGAACAATTATCTGATTTAAGAGGTACTTGTGATGGCTTATGTACAATTGACCAATGTGGAGTTCTAAAAAATCTAGCTTGATTATCTAGACCTATGCTTTTTTCAAAAATTCTGTATATCTTTACTTAAGGCTGCAAAAAGTTTAAGGTTACTCAAATTCTGTGATCAGATCTTTGATAGATCTGGACAGCTTCTTATTGGTGTTTTAAATACAGATTTGTGTATGAAGAGAAAAACATTTCTAATCCAGATATTGGTACTCTTATTCACATTCCAGAATATTTGGAGTGTGGCAGAGGCTGCGTGTCTGCATGAAATGCCAAACATACCCAATTCAATACTCTCTAATCCAATCGATTTAGACGAAAAGAGTGATAGTCCTAGTCAAGCACTTTATTCCTTAGAAAACTATAAAGAAATTTATGACTATTGTCAGAAGGTTTGTTTTAACGAAAAGTGCAGTCATTTCTCAAATACAATCGTGATTCAGATTGACCCACCCGATGATTTGAAGCTTAAAACTCATTTTGAGACAGTCCTTACACCATCTTATTTGGGAAGAACTTTTTATAAATCCCCTTATCTGAATCAATTAACACCCCCTCCTGATTTGCCCCTACTATTGGTGGGGTAGTCTTATAAAAGCCCACCACTCCTAATCTCATTATGTGTGGGGCATTTCATGTCAAAAAACAAATTATATCAGGATACTTCTATCCTGAATTTATCCTGGTCAGCATTCCGTACAGGTGTCTTGCTATCAGCAATGATCAGCTTGAGTACTTCTGTAGTCGCCAGTCCTCAAGATTTAACGCTGCGACAAGCCATTGATCAGGTCAACCAGTATCAAGCGTCCCAAAATTTCTGGGAAACGCAAAACAGCATTAATGCCACGAATCTTCAGCAAAGTAAGCTGTTTAAAAATCCTGAACTGTCAGTTGAACAAACGGGATTTGGTTCAAATAATGAAAAAGAGCTTACCATTGGCATATCACAACCCTTGGATATTTTTGGTGAGCGAAAAGCAAACCAAAAATTAGCCAGTCTCTCTACAGATAAAACAGCACTGAAGCAGAAGATTTATCAAGCGCAAATTGAGCTTGCAGTGAAATATGTATGGTCACAACTGGCCATTGCCGAACTTGAAAGAAACATTGTCAATGAACAACTTCGGGTGAGCGAAGAAAACCTTAAAGCGATCGAGAAGCGCTTTACTGCGGGCGGTATCGCGCAAGTAGATGTGAATCGCGCACGTTTAAGTCATGCTGAAAATATCCGTCTTTTTAGACAGGCCGACTTACAAGTCCAAGTGGCCACCCAACAATTATCAAATTTATGGGGAACCTCTGATAAGTCATTGCAGGTAAACCTCTCTTCACAAAAGCTCTGGCCAAAATCGACTCATCAGCAGGTTCAAGAATATTTAGCGGAAAACTACGTTGAGAAATATCGAGCTTTACTGGTATTAGAGTCTCAAGCAACGGTTGATCAACTAAGGGCAAAGGCACGTCCTAACCCCACTTTAAACCTAGGTGTCAACCGCACCCAATCCTTGGAAAACTCCACACAAAATCAATTAGTAGTCGGAGTCAGTGTACCGCTTAATATTTTCGATCGTCAGCAAAATGGCATAAAAATCGCGCAAGAAAAAATGAACTTATTAGAGCGTCAGAAAGAGTTTTATCTAAAGCAAAATGCGCTGCAAATAGGCACAATTTTAACCGAGTTGCAGGGTTTAGAGCTGCAATTCAAAGTCGTTGACGAGACTCAAATTCCTTTGGCGACTCAAGTTCAAAGTAAGACGCTACAAGGTTTCTTGGCAGGCAAGTTTGCTTTAACCGATGTTCAGCAAGCCACGCTTCAATTACAAGACATCCGTCTGCGTAAAGTCCAGTTGTTACGGGATGGCTGGCAAAAGGCCATTGAAGCAGAAAGTTTGAGCTTAGGCATTAGCCCAAGTGAAGTCATGTCGAAAGATGCTATTGCACAAATCAATCAAAACTTATGGCAAGACATACAGGCCATGCCTGTCATTGGTGGGGGAAATTAACATGTTCGATCTTAAAAACAGCTTAAAAAAACAGAGCGGAAAAATCTCTCAACCTCTACTGATTGGTTTGGTCATCGGCGCAACCGTACTACTCAGTATTTTCTTGATCTTGTCGGGTAAGAATAAATCTGAAACATCAGATGAACATGCAGAGGAAGAAGGCGCAGAGGAACATGGAAGTGAAGAACATGGCGGTGAAACCGAAGAGCATGCAGAAGGCGTGAGCCTGACGGCCAAGCAACTGGTGGAACAGGGCATACAGTTATCAGCGGTCGATCAAGGTCCGGTGGTTAAATTAAGTTCTTATCCTGCCAAACTCAATGTGAATACGGATCAGCAAGCGCATGTCTCACCGAGTTTTAGCGGTCATGTAGAAAATGTTTATGTAGAACTCGGCCAAAAAGTTCAGAAAGGGCAGCCTTTGGCTACATTGCTTGTTCCTGATCTAGTTGATCAGCAGGCCAATCTTAAAATTGAACAAACCAATCTGGAACTGGCGAAACAAGACTTTGAGCGTGAGCGTCAATTGTGGTCACAGGGTATCTCAGCAAAACAGGACTATCAACGGGCTTATAACAGTTATAAACGGGCACAAATTCAGGTTCAAGCGGCCCAATCACGTTTAAGTGCATTTGGTGCTGTGAATGCCAGTAACGGGCGCTATATTTTAAAAGCCCCAATTTCTGGCGTGATCAGTAAAAAGGATTTGGTTCTCGGGGAAAATGTTCAGTTAGCAAGTCAACTCTTTACCATAGACCGGTTAGATCAGCTCTGGCTTGAGTTTATTGTTCCAAATTCTGAAATTGTGGGCTTAGCCCCGAATCAAAAGATCGAATTTAAATCTTTGCAAACTGAAAAGGTTTACAGGGCAGTTATTCAAACCTTAAATACTGAAGCGGATATTCAAACAGGTCGTCTTCAGGTGCGAGCAAAAGTTGAATCGAATGCAACCGAATTACGTCCAAACTTGATGGTAAACGTACAGTTGCAACAACGCAGTGAAAGTACCGCACTACGGGTACTTAAGTCCGCAGTTCAGAATGTCGATGGAAAAGATGTGGTTTTTGTCGCCACTCAGCATGGACAAAAAGTTGAATTCACTCCGCAGCCGGTGAAATTAGGTCAATCGTCTGGGGATAGCCAGTGGATTGAAGTGGTAAATGGGCTTAATCAGGGACAAAAATATGCCGCTCAAGGCAGTTTCTTACTGAAATCTGAGATGGAAAAAGGAGAGGCTTCACATGAGCACTAAAAGCCCTCACATTCCAGACCACGAATCGGTAAAACCTGAAGGGCTGTTTGATCGGCTGATCCAGTTTTCTATTCATAACGCCATTTGGATTATGCTGTTTATTGCAGCCTGGATTGCTATTGGTATTTATAGTTATCAAAAGTTACCGATTGATGCTGTACCGGATATTACCAATACTCAGGTGCAGATTAACACTTCAGCCAATGGCTTTACGGCTTTGGAAATGGAACAGCGGATTACCTATCCAATTGAGAATGCCATGTCAGGCATGCCGAAAATGGAACAAACCCGCTCTATTTCACGCTACGGCTTATCACAAGTGACCATCATTTTTGAAGATGGCACGGATATTTACTGGGCCAGACAGCTTATCAACCAGCGCTTGCAAGAAGCAATGGGAGAAATGCCTGAAGATGTGCAACCTAACATGTCACCTATTTCGACAGGTTTAGGTGAAATCTATCAATGGGTGATTAAAGCCGAACCAAATGCTAAAAAGCCGGATGGGACCGCTTATTCGGCGATGGATTTACGTGAAATTCAGGATTGGATTGTAAGGCCACAATTACAGCGCGTAAAAGGCGTTGCGGAGATCAACAGCATTGGTGGCTTTAATAAAACCTATGTGGTTGCCCCAGATCTGAACCGATTGCAACAATTACAAATTCCTTTGACTGATTTACAAACCGCCTTAACAGAAAATAATGAAAACCGTGGTGCTGGGTATATCGAGAAAAATGGACAACAGTTGACTGTGCGGGTGCCCGGCACTTTAAACACGATTGAAGATATCCAGAACATCAGTATTGCCAATAAAAACGGCTATCCGATTCGGGTGGCAGATGTCGCCAATGTCTCAATTGGTCATGACTTAAGAACAGGGGCTGCAACCTATAATGGTGAAGAAACTGTATTGGGTATTGCCATGATGATGATGGGAGAAAATAGCCGTACCGTTGCTCAAGCCATTGATGAAAAGGTGCAATCGATCCAGCAATCGCTACCTAAAGGTGTGATGATTGAGACTGTGTATGACCGTACGCATTTGGTTGATCGGGCGATCAAAACCGTTCAGAAAAATTTGATTGAGGGTGCAATCCTCGTCATTGTTATTTTATTTCTCTTTCTAGGTAATTTCCGTGCTGCGCTGATCACGGCTTGCGTTATCCCACTGTCAATGCTGTTTACCTTGACGGGAATGGCAGAGCAGAAGATTAGTGCAAATCTGATGAGTTTAGGGGCACTGGACTTCGGTATTATTATTGATGGTGCAGTGGTTATTGTAGAAAACTGTATCCGTCGGCTAGCAGAAGCTCAGAAGCTGAAAGGTGGTTTACTTAGCCGTTCTGAAAGATTTAAAGAAGTCTTCTTGGCTGCAAAACAGGCGCGTCGTCCTCTCATCTTTGGACAGTTAATTATTTTGGTGGTTTATCTACCTATCTTTACCCTGACGGGGGTAGAAGCCAAACTTTTCCATCCTATGGCAATGACGGTTGTACTGGCTTTAATTGGGGCCATGATTTTATCTGTCACTTTTGTGCCAGCCGCAGTTGCCCTATTTGTCACTGGAGAAGTCAAGGAAACCGAAAGTCGCTGGATGCATTGGCTTAAAACCAAATATGAACTGCTTTTAGATAAAGCCTATGAGCTTCGTTTATTTGTGACTATTGTGGCTGCCTGTATTTTAGTGCTTACGGGTGTGCTAGCCACTCAAACAGGTAGCGAGTTTGCACCTCAACTGGGTGAAGGTGATTTTGCTGTTCAGCAAATGCGTTCCCCAAGTACAGGGTTAGAACAGTCACTGAGAATGCAGGAAAATACTGAAAAGTTACTGTTGAAAGAATTTCCTGAAATTAAAGCGATCTTTGCCCGTACCGGTACAGCAGAAGTGGCCACAGATGTTATGCCACCCAACATTTCAGATGGCGTGGTACTGTTAAAACCTCATGATGAATGGCCTGATCCAAAACAAACGATTGATGAGCTTCGCCAAAGAATGATTACTTTCTTAGCGACATTGCCGGGAAATAACAGTGAGTTCTCGCAACCCATTGAACTGCGCTTTAACGAGTTAATTTCAGGGGTGCGAAGTGATGTGGGTGTCAAATTATTTGGTGATGACATGGAGATTCTAAATCGCGAAGCGAATAAAATTTCTCAAAAAATTAACTCAATTTCAGGCGCGACAGCCGTTAATGTAGAACAGACCAGTGGCTTACCCTTGTTGAATGTAGAGGTGGATAAGTCCAGAGCTGCACAATATGGCTTGTCGGTAAGAGCAATTCAGGATCTGGTAGCTACAAGTGTCGGTGGCCAGAATGTTGGAACAATTTTACAGGGAGACAAGCGTTTTGATTTTGTCATCCGTCTAGATGAATCCCAGCGTAGTCCTGAACAGTTAGCGGTACTTCCTATTCAATTGCCGAATGGTGGTTTAGTCCAACTGCAAGATGTGGCACGCGTTGAAAATATCCTGGGTATTAATCAGGTCAGCCGTGAAAATGGTAAACGTCGAGTGGTTATTACTGCAAATGTAGAAGGACGTGATTTAGGCTCATTCGTAACAGAGCTTCAGAGCACGTTATCCAAACAGGAATTACCAAGCGGTTATTGGATAGATTATGGCGGTCAATTTCAAAATCTGATGTCTGCAAAAGCGCGTATGCAATTGGTGGTTCCGCTCGCATTGTTGACGATCTTTATTTTATTGATGGCTGTATTCCATAATATCAAAGAAAGCTTACTGGTCTTTAGTGGTGTACCGTTTGCCTTATGTGGAGGCTTAATCGCGTTGTGGTTGCGTGACATTCCATTATCCATGTCAGCAGGGGTTGGCTTCATTGCACTATCGGGGGTGGCTGTACTGAATGGCTTAGTCATGCTTACCTTTATCAAAGAGTTGCGACAACAATATGACCTTTATTATGCAACGTGGCAGGGTGCAATTTTGCGTCTTAGACCTGTGCTGATGACAGCTTGTGTGGCGTCCCTTGGGTTTGTCCCGATGGCTTTGGCAACCGGAACTGGGGCAGAAGTACAGAGACCTTTAGCAACAGTGGTTATTGGAGGAATTATCTCCTCTACCCTGCTTACATTGGTTTTATTGCCCGTACTGTACCGCTGGATGAATGAAAAGAAAGCTTCTTAATCCATTAGATTAAGCAATTTTTAGCAGAGATATTGAGCCTGTCTCAAGTATCTCTGCTAATCATGGATTGAATAAGGAAAATTTTATGTCAGAACATCATGATCATAGCCATGCGGTTGTTACTGAAGGAAATAGTAAGAAATTAATGTTTGCTTTGGGTTTAACGACTACTTTTTTAATAGTAGAAGTTGTCGCTGCTTTTATTACCCAAAGTTTAGCATTACTGTCTGATGCCGCTCACATGTTTACTGATGTAGCCGCATTAGCTATTGCTCTTGCTGCTATCAAAATTGGTAAAAAAGCCGCAGATGATAAAAGAACTTTTGGCTATCAGCGATTCGAAATTTTAGCGGCTCTGTTTAATGCAGTGATGCTTTTTGTAGTGGCGATATATATCGTCTATGAAGCTTACCAACGTTTTACGAATCCTGCTGAAATTCAAAGTATTGGAATGATGATTGTCGCAGTCATTGGTTTGGTCATAAATTTGATTTCAATGAAAATCCTTTCTGCGAGTGCTGAAGGAAGTCTAAATGTGAAAGGCGCATATTTAGAAGTTCTTAGTGATGCACTGGGATCGATAGGCGTGATTATCGGAGGAGTGGTCATTTATTTTACCCAGTGGATGTGGGTAGATACCTTAATCGCTGTGTTAATTGGCTTCTGGGTCTTACCTCGAACTTGGGTTTTATTAAAACAAAGTATCCATATTTTGCTTGAAGGGGTTCCTGATGAGATTGATATTGAGTCGTTAAGAAATGATTTATTGATGCTAGAGGGTGTTGAAGGGATTCATCAGTTGAAAGTCTGGGCTATATCTTCAAAAAACATTCATTTAACTGCTCATTTAGTTGCTCCTAATAGCAATCCAGATCAGCTCTATCAAAAGGCCTTAGACGTTCTAAAACATAATCATAGTATTACTGAAATTACGTTACAAATAGAAAGTACGGAATGTAATACATTGGAACAGCATAAACATTAAAGTGCTGCTCTTTCTACATAATGGACAGATGACTAGGCTGATAAACCTTACCATTTTCCTGTATTACACTTCTATTTATCACACGCACTTTAAACACCATCCTGAGACATTTTAAAATTACAAGAATGTAATTTATGAGTCCTCTGGGTGTTAATTCTTTAAAGTTAGAATATCTAACAAGTATTAAATGAGAGTAAATAAACATGCTATTCAAAAATAAATTTTGTACTAAATTACTGTTAATTAGTGCATTCTTTAGTATCGCAAGTTTTAGTTATGCAGATGGCGGCTTGTTATTTCTTGAAAAGAATTTAAAAGCTTCTAAAGTTGAAAATTCTAAACAAAAACAAGTTAAAAATAATGAATCAAATGAATCAAATGAATAGTTGGGTTGCATAAATAAATCAATTAGACTTATTCATTCAGCAATATAATTCCTGAATGAATAAGTTTATAACTAAAACCTATTACACCATTAGTTGAACTACATATAATTATAATATTAAAAATAAAGTATTTTTTTTAATCCCATTTCAATGGGTCATCTTTATATATCTCAATTTATGTTGTAAACATACAATGTAATTTCTAAATAAAAATATCCAATTTTTTTAAATCACTTCAGGATATAAAGCTTTAGCTATGCCAAAGCCAATTAAACCTGCTATGGCTAAATATAGGGCTTTCATGTACCACATGCCCCAAAGTACAGTTATTTTATTTGCTGAAAACTTATGTACTGGCTGACTTAAAAAATTGGTTGTTTGGTTAAATGACTTTTCAGATGCTTCAAGAGCATAATAATTTAATGCGGGGAACAAGCAAGCAACCAATAAAATAGCGATTGCGGGAAACACAAATGCTTTAGGCAGACTAAATTTTATTGCGAATTATAAAGCCGCACCTACACCAATAATGCCTAAAAAGGATTTAGTAAAGCTTGCAAAGTCTAAGCCAGTTGTGCCTGCACCTTTCCACATCAAAAAGCCTATGTGGGGCAGTAAAAAAGTTTCATACTAAGTATTAAAGTATCATACTGAGCAATAAATTCTCATACTAGATTGCTCAAAGGATTTATCTATGGCCTTACCTAAATACAATCTTGAATGGTGTCAAAACTATGCGAAACAGCATAAAGGAGAATGTCTTTCAAAAGAATATCTAGGTAGGACTGTTAAACTCCTATATAGATGTGAAAAAGGCCATGAATTTTATGCCACTCCTGCCGTTCATATACATAAAAAATCTTGGTGTAATGAATGTAGCAATAGAGATGTTGCACATACCTATGAATTTGTTAAGGAATTTATAGAAAGTAAAGGCGGTGTTTTATTTTCTACAGAATACATCAATGTACGTCAGAAGCTTGATGTGCAATGTGAAAAGAAGCATAAATGGAATCCTACTTTTCAAAACTTATTTCACAATAACTCATGGTGTCCAGTTTGTTCTGGTACAGGTAGGCGTACCTATGGCAAACGTGTAAGGGTCATAAGCTAGTATGAAACTTTATTACTCATAAATGTTTCATGGATTCATATCTAAAGTTCCAGTATGAACATTTATTGTTTTTTCAGTTTATATGCTTTCACATAAAATCAAAGGCTTGAGAGTAAGCCAATGTGATAATTTTTTACTCTCGTACAAAACCCTAATTACTGATCTTCTTTAGAACCAAAGAAAAACCAACTTCAAGTTGGTTTTTCTTTTTTAATCATCAGTGGCGACCTTAACACCATATCCAATTAAACCTGCAAGGCTAGCATAGGCTATTTTGGCATAAATCGAACCCCACCAGACCGTAATTTTACTGGCACCAAATTCCCGAACCGTTTGCCCCATAAAATTAGTGGTTTCATAGAAATTTTTAGCAGAATAACCTAACGCAATATGATCAAGGACAGGGAATAAACTAAAAGCTAAACCTACTGCTGCTGCGGGGAAAGTAAACTCTCTTGGTAGACCGAATTTTCCAGCAATAAATACAAGCGATACCACGATAATTAATCTGATGATAGTCCATAGCATCACTGTGAAAGGCAAGTTAAAGATGCCTGCTCCCTGCCACGCAAGACCGCAGACAACTAACACGATAAAGCCTACAACTATCAGGAATAATACAAATTTATCATGATCATCTTTACTCATTAAAAAGTCCTTTATGGTTTGTTATTTTCACTTACTTATGCCAGGTGAAGTTAGATTCTAGGTGTATTTCTAGGGGTAGTATTAAGATGGCACTGTTGCAAATAACCACGAATGGTAAGCTGAAGACTGTTTTAGCTAAAGGTGCAGCATATGAATCCTTTCCATGGTCGGCATTTTCAGGGCGAAATCATTCTTTGGG
>NZ_JBWVSU010000020.1:0-30721 GCF_056642055.1 Acinetobacter sp. 129952
AAACTATTTTTAAACTTTCTTTCTAAAACCCAACTCAATCAAACTTAACTAAGTCACTGTTTTATCAGAAGTTTTAATCTTCATCACCGCCGATGGATGTGCATTCTACAGCATTTCAGAGCCCTTGCAACACCTTTTTCAAGAAAATCATTTTGTATGTATATTTTTTAAGCTTTTCGTGTGTTTTCATTCATTTTTTATACAAATTTGCTTAAATGATGTCTATTCGTGAATATAACGTTTATTATTTTTATACTAATAAGTAGTGCTACTTACACAGAAAAGGCCTCAGGTTACCTTATGCATCGTTCTATTTACTTATCTATATGCTTATTTTCTTTAGCTTCAAGCGCACATGTTTTCGCCGAGGCGGCCACCAGTGTGGAAAATCTGGAAAACGAGCCTGCAAAAACGCCGCTTAGAACAAAAATCTCGACCAAAGCGCAACAATTACAAACGCAACTGAAAGTTGATGCCAGTGCAGCACAGGCTGAAGAAGTTAAAGATCCTTTTCAACCGTTAAATAGAAAGATCTATCAGTTTAATGATGCGATTGACCGCACCGTGGTACGTCCCATAGCCGTACAATATGTGGAAAAAGTTCCTCAAGATGTTCGTGGCAGCTATACCCAGTTCCGCAGTAACCTAGGTGAACCTTGGAATGTGGTGAATCAGCTGATTCAAGGTCGTCCTGCCCGCGCTGCTAAATCCCTAGGTCGTTTTACCATTAACACCTTAACAACTTTAGGACTGGCTGATCCAGCGCGTCGCCTGGGCTTGAGTCATGAAGAGGAAAAATTTGGAATTACCTTAGGTTATTATGGCGTGCCTTCTGGCCCTTATATCATGTTGCCATTTTTAGGTCCAAGTTCTGTCCGTGGCGTAATCGGTACTGCTGTAGATAGTCAAGCTCGTCCACAAAAATACATTCTCGAAGATGAAGATGGACTTTACTGGACTGATCAGTTTTGGCGTGCCATCGATACCCGTTCAGAAATACTGGACGTTGAAGGAGTGCTGACTGGCGATCGCTATGCGCAGATTCGCGATATTTATTTACAACGTACCAATTATGCAATTGCAGAAAAGAAAGGTACAGAACAAGATACGCTTTTCCTAGAAGATGATTTTGAAGATGACAATTCTGATGATGCACCTTCTAGTGATAGCAACATTGAATCTTCAAACGAAGATCTTTAAGTTTAAGCTTCATGTATGATTGCTAGTGAAAATCTGTTCGCTAGCAATACTTTGCTTGTTATAGTACATCTTATAGCCAATCCTGGGATTGAATCACTTTTTTATGTATTTCATTCAACCGACTCGTGATATTCCTTACTTAGATCAAGTACTTGATACGCTTCCTCATGTTCAGATGATCTATCTGGATGATCATGAACTGTATGACTCTACGATTATTGCGATTGCAGATGTACATGATTATCTGAAATATAAGTGGAATCTGCCTACGATTGTACTGGCCTTAGAAAATGAAGGTACTGCTTTGGCTCAGGCCTGGGAACAAGGTGCTTTAGCCGGCTGGATCTGGAACAAGCTTCCCGAGAATCCAGATCTGGCATTACAAAAAATTGATGCACAATATAAGCGTAACCAGGATAGCCGTGACCTTCCTTCTGCCGCAGAACTACAAAAAAAATTGTTACCGAATCCGATTGAACTGACCAATTACGAGGTCGAAACCTATTTTCAGCCTTCCGCCTATCTTTCAGGGGATTGGTATGATTATTGGAAAATCAGCGACAAAGAAGTGATTTTCTATTTGGCCGATGTATCCGGGCATGGCGTCACCAGTAGTTTGCTCACCTCTTGGATGGCAGCTTTCCATGGCCGCTCTAAGACGCCGCGCGAGCTGATCAAGAAGCTGAACGGCATGCTAATGCAAGAAAATATTGAAAAGCACATCACCATGATTGCTGGGATTCTTAACCTGGAAACCCATGTATTGAAATGGTCTAGCGCCGGACATTATCCACCACCAATTATATTTGAACCCAATCAAGAGCCTAAAATTCTCTCTTCCAGCAGTTTCCCTTTGGGCTTAACCGAAGATCTTGAAGTTGAGGAAAATGAATGGGTATTAAGTCGCAATGCGCGCTTTATTATCTGTTCGGATGGCGCACTGGAACCCTTTGATGGTGGTTTAAATGAACAATTCTCGCAATTATTACACCATTTGCAGAATCAATCTTTTCAGGCTCCCGAACATGTGGCTGACGATATCGCCTTTTTAAGCTTTATCCGCGTAAATTAGCAGTATATTTACAGGCTTTATAAGCACTTAATTTGATTACTACTTTCAGCCACTTGAGTATCAATACACCCTATGGGATAATTTAATATCCTTCTCTGCAAATGGCATTTATATGTCAACAGGTCATGTTGAATATGCAAGTCTGAATGGAACGCATATTTTTAAGCTTATCGGCGAAGTGCGTGCCCAATCTTGTATTAGTCTAGACAAATTACTGAACAAAATTGAACAGCAAGACAACGTAGTTGGCGCTATCGTTGATCTCACCGAAACCAGTTTCATTGACAGTACCGTACTGGGTGTTTTAGCGAAACTAGGACTCAAACTCAAGCAAGTACACAATATTCAGGCTGTCATGCTTTCTACCAATTCTGACATTACCACTTTGGCCAACAGTATGGGATTGAGCCAAGTGTTTGTGATTCTGAATTATTGTGGTGATCCAAATGTCTGCACACGTGCGCTGATGGAAGAATATGTCACGCATCAAAATATGCTGAATACGGTTCTGGATGCGCATAAAACCTTGATGAAACTGAATCAAAGCAATCAGAACATGTTTGAACCTTTAGTCAAACAGCTACAGAAAGAGCAAGACAATTTAGATAAAATTTCCGAGCAAAAGGTATAACCATCTTATAAGAGGACCCTATGACTTTACTTTCTGTTGTACAAATGAATTCTCAAAATGAAATTGATGTCAATTTCGTGGAGATTGAATCTTTAATTCAACAAAGTAAGGCCAATGGTGCTGAACTGATTGTTTTCCCGGAAAACTTTGTCTGTTTTGCAGCAGGTAAACAGCGTGAAACTGCTGCACAATTTGAAGTGATTCAGCAGCGTCTGGAACAACTTGCCCATGAATATGACACCTGGATCGTTGCCGGTACATTACCCTGCCCTTATCGTCCGGATGGTTCAATCATTGAGGATGGCCGGGTGCGTACCGTTAGCCTGTGTATCAGTCCGGAACGGACCGAAGCACGTTATGACAAAATTCACCTGTTTGATGTGCAAGTCGGCGATGCTGTCGGTGGTTATCAGGAATCCAAGTTCTTTGAACCCGGCACAGATGTTGTCGTAGCCAAAACACCTTTTGGCAATATTGGGTTAATGGTCTGTTATGACCTGCGCTTTCCGGAACTGGCGTTAAATTTACGAGCCAAAGGTGCAAACCTCTTGACCGCTCCTTCTGCCTTTACCTATACCACAGGTGAAATGCACTGGCAGCTTCTTCTGCAAACACGTGCTCTAGATAGCCAATGCTCGGTGCTTGGTGCAGCTCAACAAGGCTGGCATGGAGAAAAACGCCAGACTTGGGGACATGCAGCCGCCACCAATAGTCGTGGACAACTTCTTAATATGATCCATGCAGAAGGTGCTCAACTCATCACCGTCGACTTTGATTTAAATGAACAGCAAAAAGTGCGTGAATCCATGCCTTTAATGCAACACCGTAGACTTCTTCAACTTTCCTGAATCGTTTCATTTGCTTGCATAAAATAACAAAATCCCTGCTTATTCTTCAGGTGAAATCACCGAGCATAGAAGCTCTACGAAAAATAAACAGGGATTTAACTCATGTCATTAGAAAAAGCCGTCTATACCGCACATGCCAAAGCCACAGGGGGCCGTGATGGCCGCGCCATTTCTGACGATCAGATTCTGGACGTCCAATTGGCCGTACCTAAAGAAATGGGGGGACCAGGCGGTGGAACCAATCCTGAACAGCTCTTTGCCGCAGGTTATTCCGCCTGTTTCTTGGGTGCAATGAAATTTGTTGCCAATCGTGACAAGCTCAATATCAGTAAAGATGCCTATATTGAAGGTGATGTTGGGATTGGTCCGATTCCTACCGGGTTCGGGATCGAAGTGACATTAAACATCCATCTTGAAGGCATGGATCAGGAAGAAGCGCAAAAACTGGTCGATGCTGCGCATATCGTCTGCCCATACTCGAATGCGACCCGCAATAATATTGATGTGAACTTAAACGTAATTACTTAATTTTTTTATTTAACAGCTATCCTGAAAAAAGTTTCAGGATAGCTAGACTTCAATTATAAATTTCAAAATTTACCCGCTTCATCTTTTGTCAAAAGCTACTTCTCTTCCCCACTTGAAAACTGCAGCAAAAACTTAAGAAATTATATATAATGATTCTTATTTACATTTATTCGATTTATATTGATGTTAAAACTAGTTCTTCTGAATTCTCTCCTGCTCCTCACTGCTACAACCTCTTTTGCAGATCTTTATCTCTCAGAAAAAATCCGTCCGAAAATAAAATCTCTGCTCAATACTGAAATTGAACGCCTACCCATTCCTGCAACACCCAACAATATGATTCTGCCTGAATTTGGTAAAGGGATTATTGGCTGGGGCGCTGGCCCCAAAGATGCTGAAGCCCGTTTTCTCAATATTACTCAGGCAGATGTTGAAACAATGAAACAGGAAGGACTGAGTTTAGCAATGGCACAAGCCTGGCAGAACTTTTATGAAAATGAAACTCTGCGTAATCCGGGAAATCCGACTGCACCTTTTCGTGCACAACTCATGAAAAAAATCGTCAGTCTCTGGTAAATATCCAAAAGTCCTGACGATCATTATGATAAAGCGAGCAGATTAAAAAATTATTCTACTGCTTCGTTGGTTACTCGCAATACTTCTTCAATCGTGGTTTTTCCGGCCAGTACTTTACGCAGACCATCATCGCGAATAGAACCTGACTGCTGACGTGCATAGCTTTCGATTTCATATTCAGCCGCATTGCCATGAATCAAACGGCGCATATGATCATCGACTGGCACAATTTCATAAATCGCGGTACGACCACTAAAGCCGGTATTGCCACAACGTTCACAGCCTTGAGGTTGCGGTAATCTTAAATCTTGGGGATGCTCAATATTGCCAAATAGATTCTTCTCGAAAGCATCTGCCTCATGCCAGGTCGCGCAATGTGGACACAAGGTACGCACCAGACGTTGGGCAATTACCCCGATTAAAGAACTGGACAGCAGAAATGGTTCAATTCCCATATCTTTCAGGCGCGTAACCGCACCAATCGCGGTATTGGTGTGTAAGGTGGATAACACCAGATGTCCTGTCAGGGATGCCTGCACCGCAATTTCTGCGGTTTCCAGATCACGAATCTCACCAACCATGACCACATCCGGGTCCTGACGTAACATGGCTTTTAACGCACGGGCAAAAGTCATATCCACTTTGGTATTGACCTGCGTTTGTCCAATGCCTTCCAGCTGATATTCAATCGGATCTTCAGCTGTGAGGATATTCTTGGAACCGTCATTCAGGTCAGAAAGTGCCGCATACAAGGTGGTGGTTTTACCCGAACCGGTCGGGCCGGTTACCAGAATAATTCCATGTGGGCGATGCACTAGAGTCTTGAGTCGATCATAGTCATTATTCATCAGGCCCAAATGGGTCATGTTCAAACGGCCTGCCTGCTTGTCCAGAAGACGCATCACCACCCGCTCCCCATAAGAAGATGGCAAGGTGGATACACGGACATCGACTTCACGTCCGGCCAAGCGTAATGAAATACGGCCATCTTGCGGAATACGCTTTTCGGCAATATCCAGTTTGGCCATGACTTTAATCCGTGAAACCAGAAGCGGTGCCAGTTCACGGCGTGGCTGGACAATTTCGCGTAACTGGCCATCGACTCGTAAACGCACCGACAGTTTTTTCTCAAAAGATTCAATATGAATATCGGAAGCCCCTACACGAATCGCTTCGGATAATAGTGCATTAATCAGACGCACAATCGGCGCATCATCTTCCTGATCCATCAGGTCTTCTGCTTCCGGTACCGAATCAGCCAGACTGAGTAAATCCGGATGATCTTCCAGACCGGCAGCGACCTGTTGCGATTCGCCGCTATCGCCGGCAAAACTGGAACTGAGTAACTGGTTAAATTCCTGTTCGCTACACAGCTGAAAATGAGCCGGATAACCGAGCAGACGGCGAGCTTCCTGCAATGCAAGCATCGAGGTATTGTCACGACGCAGAATAAAGGCCTGATCTCCCTCATAACGCAACAGCACTCCATGGCGCTTGGCGAAGCTATATGGGATTTGTAATTGTTTAAGTACTTGCATCGCGAATTATAATAATGATGAAAAAATTTAAATTGAGTGTACTCTAAGCATATGACAGCGTGAAGTATGTTTTCAAAGATTTAGCGAGAAAGGGTGCCAAGATTGCCGCAAGATAAAGATGAATTAATCCCGAATACAGCGAAAATGCGCTGGTGGGGAGAACAGAATTTTGAAATAAATCAATCCAAAGCTTGGCAGTTTGGCTCCTTGCTGTTTCGCCTGACCCGAGGGATTCAGGAATGGCGACTGGAATATTATCGTCCTTCCGTACAATACGATTATGAGCAGCAATGGCATCAGATTGATGATCCGAATTTTGCCTTTCCCCCACCTGTGAAGATTGAACGTTATATGTTCAAATCCACGCAAAACAAATTGCAACTGATGCCTCGCCTTGCAGACCGTTCTGTGGTGATTAAACCAGTCGATCCGATTTACATTCCTGCCGGACAGCGCGGTACGCTTTATATCAGCACGCCTTTATGGATTGCCGGTTTTGTCGAGGGGCAGCGCGAACCGATTTTCGATTTACCGGTGATCTTGCCAAAAGACACCTGGTTTGGACCGAATCATCGCTCGGGGGAAATCTGCTATGCCACCGCAGTCGATGGCAGAACCGAACTGAAACAGTTACATCCACGGGCCTTTCGTGCAGTCACGCCGATTGAGTTTCACAATACCAGTAACCAGCAATTGCGCTTTGACCGAATGAATGTGCCAGTGCCTGCCCTGCCGCTTTTTTACAGTGAAAGTACCGGTCGCTTATGGACCTCGCAAATCCGCGTTTTGCATGAAAGTTCGGACCGTCCACCGCGGATTCGGGTCGAAAACCGTACGCCGCCCAATGCTGGTGAAGTGGCCTATCTGCATCCACCGCGCGATCCGGCAGGTGCGTTATTTAATATGTTTGATTCATTTTTCTAAGGGCGTCTGATGCCAAGTTCAAATATTCCGACCGAAGTCACCAATAGCCTGAAGGGAGTATTTACCAATATCAATACCGACCGTTTGACCGAAGTTCTGGTGGCGGTGGTGTTGTGCTTTATTGGTTTCCTGATTGCGCGCTTTATTTCCAATACCTTTATTCGCACCATTGGTGTCCGTTTTAATGCCCATCAAAAACTGGTCTGGCGCCGCGGGATTTTCTATTTTATCTTCCTGCTGTTTGTGATGGCCAGCCTGAAAGAAGCCGGTTTTAAACTCAGTGTCTTCCTTGGCGCTGCAGGGATTTTAACGGTCGCACTGGGTTTTGCTTCGCAAACCTCAGCATCCAACCTGATCAGTGGTCTGTTCCTGATTGGTGAAGGTTCTTTTGAAGTCGGTGATACCATCCAGATTACCTTGATTCGTGGGCATACCATTGAAGGTGAAGTAATTTCGATTGACCTGCTCTCGGTTAAACTTTTGACCCAAGATAATATTTATGTACGGTTGCCAAATGAACAGCTGATTCGGGCGCCAGTGCAGAACCTGTCAAAATTTCCGATACGGCGGATTCCGATTACGTTGGCGATCAATTTCCATGAAGATATTATCAAGGTGCGCGAAGTTCTGCTGGATGTTGCCAACAAGTATCCACTGGTTCTGGCCGACCCGAAACCGGCAGTCACCGTTACTGCTTTCCGTGAATCTTCGATTGAACTGCTGTTTGCAGTGTGGTGCCAACAGGAAAACTACCTGAAAGTACGTGATGAAATGCAGGAACGGATTCGCAACGGCTTTGTCGATAACCAGATTGAAATTCCGGTGCCGAAAATGGGCTTTGTCGATCACCCACTTTCCCGTCCTTTGGAGAATGAAGAGATCGATCAATACGCCAATGACAAGGCAATGAAAAGAGAGCCAGATTTAAAATAAATTAACTTTAGGTGAGAGTAACATCGAAACCAAAACCTGCATCAGTGAAGAATGTTGCCTCTCCTTTCTTAAAGGAGAGGGTTAGGGAGAGGATTCAATTAATCAGTTTTCTCCGGCATCGGTGCAATATAAGCAATCAGCAGCATCACCCCGCCCGCCAGCAGGAATGAAATCACCCGGGTCAGGGTGCCAATATGTGACAGGTCAAATAGTACGAGCTTCAAGGTCACAATCACCAGAATACTGCCGCCTAAAATCCACATCGGTTTCAGTTTTTTGAGCGTTGCTGTCCACATGGTAATCCAGGCCAGCAATACCCAGAGTATGGTCAGACTGAGCTGAACTGTTGCATTGTTCCATAATGCCAGCTCATTAAACGGTGTCTGCAGGTACACATGTAAAGCTCTTAAAATAATATAACTGGATAGCCATAACAGGCTTAGTACCATTAAAACCGCCATCATGCCTTTATCACGTCCCACCTTAATTTGCTGTAACAGCATCCAGATAAAACTGGCAAACATGGCGATACTGATCAGGTCAAAAGGATTCAGAATTGGCAGCCAGTAATACTGAAAGGCTTGCTGACTAAATAACTGTGAACAAACCAGCCAAGTTGCCATCAGCAATAAACAGCTCTTGGTTTGCCAAAGCTGCTGCCAGCCTGACTGCGGATCCTGTCGATAACACCACAGGCAGAATAATAAAGGTAAAATCACCATGCTCAGATAAGGCATGTTCGGGATCAGACATAAACTTGCCAGAGCCAGACTGCTAAAAACACCAAAACTCATCCATTCCTTGGAGAGCTGCAAGCCAGCCAGCGGTCTAAGCCACAGAATGGCCAACAATATCGCTGAAAGGGCAAAAACTCCCCGTTCCACAGCACTATTCCAGACAATCACCGCATTCTGACTGCGATCCAGAGTTAGAATCGCCGCAATGACTAGCAAGGGCGAGATGCCACTCCACTTCGGCAGTAACCAAGACCATTCCTGATTTTTGCGCAGGATCATTTCATTGAACATTACATAACCCAGTGTGATGATAAATAAACTCAGCACATAGGCATGCTGACTCGGAAATTCATCTTCCAGCAAGGCAAATAGCATCAAACTGGCCGCGACACTTAGGCTGCTTAAAAAACTGACACTCAGACTATTCATCTGCTGCTGGTACTGCTTTTTAAGCTGACTGATGACCACGACTGCCACATAGCACAGACTCAAAATCCAGAAAATTATTCGCGGTGTTGGATTAATCTCGACCAGATAATACAGGCTGCTGAATCCGGCCATCAGCAATAAGCCCATGCTCAGATAGTGTGCTACCCGGACATTTTTTTCCAAGGCCCATAAATAAATCAGCACACCTTCAACTGCCCAGCCAATCACACTCCATTGTTCTGTCAATAAGATCGGGGGCACCAAGGCGAGAAAAATCAGCATCAGGCTCAGATAGCTCTGCGAAATGAGCAGGATAGTTTGTTTACGGCGCAGCAGTGTCCAGCAAGCGGCAAAGACCAGTGCAAAGAACAGGCTTAATCCAGCTTGCCAGAGTTTTTGATTGGGCTGATTAAAATGAATCAGATACAGAAAAATATATGCCGTGATCGGTGCAGCAAAAATCAGCGCTAAGTCCAATACCGGTTTTAACTGAAAACGTGAGAGATCCTGTCGTGCCAGCAACTGGCTAAAGCGGAAACCTAGCCAGATAAACAGCGCACTATGTGCCAGAATCAACGCAGTCATGGCATAACGCTCATATGTATAACCATGAATCAGGCTATATATCCCGCCAACGACCCCAGTGACTAAAAAGGCAATTTGATTGAGAATCTTCCATGGCCGGAAACTGCTCAGCACTGCCACCCCGATATTGATCAGCAAATAATAGCTAATCAGCTCAACAGCCGAAGCATCGCGGGTCGGCAAGGTAAACGGCGCCAGATAAGCAATCAGTAAAGCCATCAAGGCCAGTTCGATGCTTTCCTGTTTCAGACTTAAATACAAAGTGATGGCCAGAATGATGAGGAATAGCAAAGTCGCCAACGGTAACGTGGGAATCACCAGATTGTAATAGGCAAAAAATAAGGTCAGGAACAGACTCCCCAAACCCAGTCCTTCCAGTGCCAGAGCAAAACTCCGATTTTTTTGCATCAGGCGATAACCCAGACCTGTTACACAGCCACTTGCCAGTGCAACCAGGCCCAATTTTGCAGCCAGACTGAGTTGCCAGTGCTCGGTGGCAAAGCGCAGCAGTAAAATAATCCCAATCACCAAAATACTGATTGCGACCTTGAGGACAGGATTCCCCTGAAAAAGCCAGCGCTGCAGTTGATCTACCAGATGAGGAGAATCGTTTACCTCTTGGGCAGACTCGGTTTTCACCAATGGAACAGAATCGGATCGATCCGGTGATCGCTGTAAGGGATCGGCAGAAAGAGATTGTGATTGCAGCTGTATCAAGCGCCCTTCCAGACGTTGCAGCCACCTGAGCAAAAAGAATACCCAGGCCGTAATCCCGATCCCCATCAGCCAATCCAGTTCAGCCAGTCCACCAACAATGGCAGTAATTGAAGAAATATATAAAGGAACTTTAGAGTTTTGCTCCAAGGACATCTGCTGCTGTCCGGCCAATTGATTCAGCGGTGCTTCTACCGCAGTGACATATTGCATCACGCTAAAGATAAACCCCAAACCACACAGATAAGTCACAATCTGATAACCCAGATACCAGGCGCTGATCCCGGTAATCAGCAAGGTAATCAGCCAGATCATGTGCAACTCATTCCGTCCTGCAGCCATTCTTATATTTCTCTTTCCTGAATCGTTCCATCATACAACAGCTTGTGCTGCTTATTTCATCTTCGGCCGATATTCGCTAAGCTGTAAACTCAGACTCGCCTCAGCGAGCGCGGTAAAAATCACGTACAATAGCGCTGTATTTTGAATAAGGAATTGATTACATGCCACCATTTGTCTTGGTCGATGGCTCTTACTTTTTATTTCGTGCCTTTCACGCACTGCCACCATTAACCACGTCAACCGGTTTACATACCAATGCAATTCGTGGTGCGATTTCTGCTATTCAAAAACTGATGCGCCGGACCAAACCGACCCATATGGCGGTGATTTTCGATACCCCAGAACCGACCTTCCGGCATGAGCTGTCACCGATTTATAAAGGTGACCGTCCCAGCATGCCAACGGAATTATCCGAACAGATTCCTTATCTGCATGCCTTGATCCGCGCTTTGGGCATTCCCCTGCATACCTTACCGGGTGCCGAAGCCGATGACATTATCGGAACACTGGCCAAACGTGCCGAGGCGATGGGACATCAGGTGCTGATCTCTACGGGCGATAAAGATATGGCGCAACTGGTGACCGAAAAAGTTACCCTGGAAGACAGCTTTAAAGAAAAACCGCTGGATGTCGACGGGGTGTTTGAAAAGTTTGGTGTCTGGCCGAATCAGATTATTGACTATCTGACCCTGATGGGCGATGCATCAGATGGCATTATGGGCGTGCCAGGTGTAGGTGCCAAAACGGCAGCAAAACTGCTCACTGAATATGGCTCGATCGGCGGCATTTTAGAAAATGTCGACAAGATCAAAGGCAAAGTCGGTCAAAATATTAAAGAACATGTCGATGGCATTGCACTGGACCATCAGCTGGCCAGTATTGTCATCGATCTGGATCTTAATTTTGGTTATGACGATTTAAAACTGGGTGAGCCAAATGTCGAGACCTTGCGTCATTTGTACACCGAGCTGGAATTCCGTAACCAGCTGCAGTCCTTAGATCACCCGAACAACCCGAATAATTCAAACTACCAGCAGGCGACAAAATCTATTAACGCCAAAGCGGTTACAGCACCAGAACCTCTGGAAGACCATGCGTCTGTGACCAGCAGTGATGACCAGCTAGGTCAAGCGACCTACCACACAGTATTAAGCCAGCAGGACTGGGACATACTGTTTGAGCGCCTAAGTACCGAAAAACGTTTTGCCTTTGATACCGAAACCACCAGTCTGGATTATCGTATTGCACAGATAGTCGGTTTCTCGGTCGCTTTCGATGCGCAGGATGCTTATTATGTTCCCTTGGCACATGATTATGAAGGTGCACCGGAGCAGCTGAATCGTGAAGTAATTCTGGCGCAGATCAAACCCATTCTGGAAGATGAGTCTGTAAAGAAAATTGGTCATCATCTGAAATATGATGCACATGTCCTGGAAAATCATGGCATTCATCTGGCAGGCTGGTATTTCGACACCATGCTGGCTTCCTATGTCCTGAATTCCGTCGCGACTCGTCATGGCATGGATGATGTGGCCCGTCTGTATTTGAGTCATCTGACCACGACTTATGAACAGGTGGCCGGTAAAGGCGCCAAACAGAAGACCTTCAACCAGATTCCACTTGAAACTGCAGCGCATTATGCTGCAGAAGATGCACATGTTACCTATCGTCTTTATGAAGTCTTGAGCAGCAAATTACAGGCACATCCTGAACTGGTGAATATTCTGCATAATATTGAAGTTCCGGTCGCACGTGTACTGACGCAAATGGAAGAAAACGGCATCGAACTGGATCTGGCTTTTCTGGATCAGCTTGGGGGTGAGTTTGCCAATACCATGCAAGATCTGGAAAACCAGATTATGGAAATTACAGGGGAAAGCTTTAATGTCAGCTCACCGAAACAGGTCGGTGAAGTGTTATTTGAAAAGCTGGGCCTAAAAGGCGGTAAAAAAACCACCACCGGACAATACAGTACCAGTGAAAGTGTACTGGAAAAAATTGAACATCCGATTGCCCAGCTGATTCTGGAATATCGTGGTTTGTCCAAGCTCAAAAGTACCTATACCGATGGTTTATGCAAACAGGCCAATCCTGATACTCACCGTGTGCATACCAGTTATCATCAGGCACTGACTGCAACTGGCCGTTTATCATCGACTGATCCAAACCTGCAGAACATTCCGATTCGTGCCGAAATTGGCCGTCAAATCCGTAAGGCTTTTGTGGCATCTGAAGGCCGTGTCTTGCTGGCAGCCGATTACTCACAAATTGAATTGCGTCTCATGGCACATTTATCTCAGGATGAAGCCCTGCTGGATGCCTTTATTCATGGTCAGGATGTACACCGCCGTACTGCTGCGGAAGTTTTGGGCATTCCGTTGGAAGAAGTGACCAATGACCAGCGCCGTCAGGCCAAGGCCGTCAACTTCGGCCTACTTTACGGTATGTCCGAGTTTGGTCTGATCCGTCAGTTGGGCTTTACCCGTCAGGAATCACAGGATTATATCAAGCAGTATTTCCATCGTTATCCGGGCATTTATGACTATATGCAACGTACCCGTCAGGTCGCATTAGAACAGGGTTTTGTTGAAACCCTGCTCGGTCGCCGTTTATATACCCCAGATATTGATGCCCGTAATATGATGGTGCGTAAAGCGGCAGAGCGTGCTGCGATTAATGCTCCGCTACAAGGTTCGGCTGCGGATATCATTAAAATGGCGATGATTGAAGTCGACAAGATGTTGCCGAAAGATCAGGCCAAAATGCTGTTGCAAGTACATGATGAACTGGTATTTGAAGTGGATGAAGACATTGCCGATGAACTCGCACCTAAACTGGCTGAAGTGATGCAATCAGTGTTGCAGATTTCTGTACCTTTAGTAGTTGAAGTAGGTAAAGGTAAAAACTGGGATGAGGCGCATTAAAGGGTTTCCTCACCCCTCTGGGGTAGAAAGTGAAAACCAATATTGTTTTAAAGGTATCCCCTTTTCTTCCAGGAGAGGGTTAATATCCCATCCTCTTGTACTGCGATTAAAACTTGTGCACCGTTTGGGAAGTTTAACAAATCCCTCCCAACTTCCCTTTTCTAAAGGGAGGAGCAAATAAAAAAGGACGCTGAGGCGTCCTTTTTTATTTGGATCCGATTAAAGACCGGTAAGCAATACAATCGCCACCTGGTTCATAATCATTTCGATAATAATCAAAGTTAAAATGGCAAAGATTGGAGAAAGGTCAATCATCCCCATATTTGGCATAATCCGGCGGAATGGTGCCAGTAAAGGTTCAGCCAGTTCTTGCACGACTTCAATATAAGGCGAACGAGACTGGGTAAACATCACCACCCAACTTAAGATAATTGTAGCGAAAATCAAATAACGACAGAAACGGATCAAATCCTGCATCATGGTAACAAAAGTCAGAATAATCAGATGGACAGGCCCATTCGGCATCCCACCTGACAGATACATCATGCCAAAAATTTTAAGCAGATAGAGCACGACCAGTAATGCCAAAGCAGCAGTACTGACTCGGCCTTTGGCCAAAGTTGGGAAAATTCGACCAAATACATCTACAATTTTAGTGGCTTTCACAGTAGAAAGAACCACAGGATTGTAGGGACTGACCGCTGCCAGTTGCATTAAAAATCGGAAGAATACGAGCAAAATCGCGACGTTAATGATAATGCCAAAAATTAGCGCAGAATTTGCACCCATACTTGAACGTTCCTAAAAATTAAACTGAAGATTTGCTGCTTTCACTGAGCTCTTGTGCCAGTTCTTGACTGCGTTTTTGTGCAGCGGCAAGTGCCGCCTGAATATTTTGAGAAATCTGGGCGCGATCAAAGACTTCAAGTGCCGCCTGTGTAGTCCCATTTGGAGAAGTCACATTTTTACGTAACTCAGCCGGCGTATTTGAGCTGGTAATCGCCATTTGCGCCGCCCCTAAAGCCGTCTGCAAAGTCAGTGCGGTTGCAACTTTTTCATCCAAACCTAAATTTTTACCCGCACGAATCATACTTTCCATCATATAGAAAAAGTAAGCCGGACCCGAACCCGAGACTGCAGTGACTGCATCAATTTGTGCTTCTGAGTCGACCCAAATGGTCAGTCCGGTCGATGCCAGAACCTGACTGGCTAGCTCACGGTCACTGGTTTCCACAAATGCATTGGCATATAAACCATGTGCCCCGGTCTGTACCAATGCAGGTGTATTCGGCATGACCCGGACAATACGCTCTGTCCCCAACAATGCTGATAATGTGGCAATTTCTGCACCGGCAACAATGGAAATAATCAGTTTGTTATTAACCAGACCTTTTAAAGGTTGCAGCACTTGAGCCAAAACCTGAGGTTTTACCGCCAATACGACGATATCTGCATCCTGAATTGCAGCACTATTCTCCCCGGTCACATTAATTTCTTTTTCCGCCAATAAAGCACGGACTTTTTCGATCGGATCAGAAACTGTAATACGTGTTGCTGGCAAACCACGTGAAATCAGACCGCCAATTAAGGCTTGGGCCATATTACCGCCACCAATAAAACAGATATTACAATTTAAAGCTGCACTCATGTTCAATGCTCATCGTTGAGTTCTAAAGTTGAAAAAACCGAAATCGGCAGCCATCCGCCTGCTTCACAATATGCAGATTGGGCCAACCAAAATCCTTTAGGGGTAAACACGCCTAGCATAACATTATCTGTGCTTAATATTTGAATAGTATGCCGAGCCCAGGGAAATATTTGCGCTTCCTGAATGGCTTTTTTCAGCGGCCAGGTACCGACACGGCCATATAAATGAATTTTTTCGCCACCCTGCCGCTGCTGCAAATGCAAAGTTTGCTGCAACAATGCAGGAGATAAACCGAGCTGTGCAGGCGCGATGATAAATTTCCCTGACAAAACCTGTACGCTGTCTTTTAAAGCAAATTTTATAGTTTTCGGGCTAGTTTGAACTTGTTGCTGATCAGCTAAATAAGTCTCTGCGGTCAGACGATATAATTGCTGCTGATAGCGTACATAGTAAAAGCCTTGCCAATGCAATGCCGCCTGAGCATCTTGTTTGGCATAAATCACTTCGCGTTGCAAACGCTCCACCATATCTAAGGATGGACGATACTGTTCTTTACCTTTCATCCAGGCAGAGAGTAATTGACGTTGTCGTGATTTTGAAAGCTGTAGAAATTTACCAAGGTCGAGCTGCGTTTCAGTTCCACAAGATGCTAAATCCTGTTGCAGCACTTCTTGTAAAATGTCTTGAGCATCCTGCATTAACTCACTGGTTCGCACCAAGGCAGCTTGCATTTTAGGATAACGTTGGCTTAATAGCGGCCACAGGGTCTGGCGTGCCCAGGCCCGGTCATAATGGGTATCAGCATTGGTGGGATCTTCAATATTCTGAACATTCAGGTCTGATGCCCATTGGCAAATCTGCTCACGGGAAATATCCAGCAACGGCCGCCAAATCGTGAAATTTTCACGTATATCCAGCTGTTTCATTGCAGCCAAACCATCCACGCCTGTGCCAGACAATAAACGCAACATCAGGGTTTCCGCCTGATCCTGCTGATGATGCGCTAACACCAAAATTTCATCCGCTTGCAAATGTTGCAGATAGGCCTGATAACGTGAATTGCGCGCTTGCTGTTCCAGATTGCCACTGGCGACATTGACGGGCTGGATGATGCAGGGAATATTCAGTTGCTGACACTGCTGCTGGACAAAAGTGCCCCATGTACTACTGATACTTTGCAGCTGATGATCGACATAGATTGCCCGGACTTTTTGCGGGCATAAAAAAAACATCAGATGCAGCAACAGCATAGAATCTAAGCCGCCACTGCATCCGATGAGAAATTTTGTCTCTGCAGGAAAGTCCTGCAGCTGTTTTAAGAAACCAGACCTAAATTGTCGCTGCCAAACTTCATTAAACGTTGGTAACGTGCTTCGCATCGTGCTTGCGCTTCCATTAGTTGCAGTTCGTTCAAAGCTTCTTTCAGCACTGCTTTCAAGCTGTTCATGACCTGATCCGGATTTAAGTGAGCACCCTCACCTTCATCCACCACATATTCTACAATACCCATTTTCTGCAATTTTTCTGCAGTCAGAGCCAAGGCTTCACTAGCCTGTTCAGCTTTTTCAGCGGTTTTCCAAAGAATTGAGGCACAGCCTTCCGGTGAAATCACCGAATAAATACTGTGAGAGAGCATCACCACACGATCTGCTACCCCAATACCCAGCGCACCACCTGAACCGCCTTCACCCAGTACAGTTGCAATCACAGGTACTTTCAAATTAGAAAGCTGAGCCAGACTGGTGGCAATCGCTTCAGCCTGACCACGTTCTTCTGCACCGACACCCGGATAAGCGCCCATAGTGTCAATAAAAGTAAAGACTGGCAGGTTAAAACGCTCTGCCATGTCTAGCAGACGCTGTGCCTTACGATAACCTTCCGGGTTACTCATGCCAAAATTATGCTGTAATTTTTCACGGGTGCTACGACCACGATGCTGACCAACGATCATCACCGGTTGACCATCGAAACGAGCCAGACCACCGATCATCGCGCCATCATCACCATATAGGCGGTCACCATGTAAAGCATCAAATTCAGTGAATATTTCACCCACATAGTCCAGGAATTGTGGACGTTCTGGATGACGTGCAATCTGCACTGTCGCCCATGCTTTTGATGGAGTTGCTTTATTTTTCATAGGTTAACCGTTTTCATCCCTATAAAGGTATTAATTAACAAACTGTTCGGATTGAATCGAGAGTTCAATCTCCCAATTTTTAAATTGCTGCTGTTCATCGTGCAGTTCAGCGACCAGCAATGGCCATTGCTTGGCATCACCAGACACGCTGAGTTGCCATTGTTGCGCATTTTCAACCTTGAGTTCAATGGCAGGAAGCATCTCATCGCTACGACTGTGATTGACCAAAACCGACAGACGAAGCAGCAAACATAACCATAAAAGTTTAGATCCACCGACTTTCATCACATCAATCTTGGCATCAGCGCGCAATTTACGCCGATGGTGCGCGACCAAATGTGACAAATGATTTTGATCAACTTGCGAAAAACCGGCAATATCCGAATGTTGTAATAAATACGCGCCATGACGATGATAGCCACTGTGACTGATGGCCAAACCAATCTCATGCAGATAGGCGGCACGACGTAACAGGTCACTATCTTCAACACTCAACCCGAGTTCACTGGCCACGTCATTAAACAATTTCTGTGCGGTCTGAACCACACGTTCTGCCTGCTTGGCATCGGCATTATATCGACCAATCAAGGCATGGACGGAACGATCACGGATATCTTCATGCTTGAAACGGCCAAGCAAGTCATACATCACGCCTTCACGTAGTGCACCATCGGAATAGACCAAATGATCAATTCCCAATACATCAAAGACAGCATAGAGAATAGCAATACCAGCAGGCAAGACGGCACGACGGTCATCTTTCAGACCTTCGAATTCCATGTCCGAGACATATTTATATTTAAGTAGTTTGTCTTTAAGCTTTTCCAAACCTTCACGCGTCAACTGTTCGCGATCATTGCTCCAGCCCATATTGACGCAAATCTGGCGGCAGGCTTTAATGGTACCACTCGAGCCAACGACAGCATCCCAACCGGCTTCTTTATAAGTATTGGCAATTCCGGAAATTTCTTTACGCGCCGCAGTGACTGCTTTATCAAAAGCTTTGGCGCTGATTTCCCCATCCTGAAAATAGGCCTTGGTAAAGGCTACACAGCCCATTTGTACCGATTCGGTATGAATCGGCTCGAATTCTTCACCGATAATCAGCTCAGTTGAACCGCCACCGATGTCAACCACCAAACGACGACCGCTGTTGGCCATGGTATGCGATACACCCAGATAAATCAGACGGGCTTCTTCACGACCGGCAATAATTTCGATCGGTTTCGGTAAAATTTCTGCGGCTTTCTGAATAAATTCATGGCCGTTTTTGGCTTGACGCAACGCATTCGTCGCCACAATCCGTAATCGGTTCGGCTGAACTGCACCTAAACGACCTACAAAACGGGCCAGACAGGCCAAACCGCGTTGCTGTGCGGCTTCGGTTAAATTTTTATTTTCGTCTAGTCCTGCGGCAAGCTGAACTTTTTCTGACATTGATGCCACTTTCTTCACTTCACCATGATCTACACGGGCGATGGCCAAATGAAAGCTGTTTGATCCCATATCGATGGCGGCAAGTAATTCTTCATCAATCAAAAAGTCAGACATTCCAGAAATAAACCTTTAACGAATTGTGCTTAGAGTAATTCACATGCATGCAATTTAAAAGCCATTTGTAGCGACAATTTAATGCCTTATTCTTTTTTTTATCGGGAATAATAGTGAGACACGATCATCACTATCGTGATCATCCATTAGACAAAATAACATTAAGCATTGAAAATTTACAGATTCCCCTACATTGTTAAAGATGGCTATGTAATACTAATAATTAGTTATCTTTAAAATATTAATCTGGAGCACATTCCATGTCTGGCAACATCGTAAACACTACTGACGCAAACTTCGAAGCAGACGTTCTTCAATCAGACGTTCCTGTACTGGTGGACTTTTGGGCAGGCTGGTGTGCACCATGTAAAGCAATCGCACCTGTACTTGAAGTGCTTGCTGATGAATACCAAGGCAAAGTTAAAATCGTGAAAGTTGACGTAACTTCTTGCGAACAAACTGCTGTGAATTTCAACATCCGTAACATCCCGGCTTTGTTGATGTTCAAAAATGGTGAAGTTGTTGCGACTCAAGTCGGTGCTGCACCAAAATCTAAACTGACTGCATTTATTGATGACAATATCTAAGCACAGCATTTTTAGTAAAAAATACGCGACTCATGCTCGCGTATTTTTTTCGGCTATAAATTGACAAACCTGGCATTTTCTCTTATATTCGCTACTCAAGAGATAAAGGATCCTAAATCCTGTCAATTTCTTACAAGACACATTACATAAGATGCCGCTCGGCAATAGAAATTGTTTTCCACATTTTTCTTTGAAACACTCAAACAGATCTCTGAATTGTTCTTTTGCAAATTCAATTGCTTTCGTTTGAATGCTGGTATGCGGCCGAATGTTACTCCCTTTCTAACCTGTACCTCAGAACTTTGATTCTATCTGACCACCTATGAATTTAACCGAACTCAAGAAAAAACCGATTGGCGAACTCATCAAGATTGCCGAGTTTATGGGCCTCGAAGGTATGGCTCGTAACCGTAAGCAAGACATTATTTTTGCCATCTTAAAACGTCATGCAATGAATGGCGAAGAGATTTTTGGTGATGGCGTTCTAGAAATTTTGTCAGATGGTTTTGGCTTTTTACGCTCAGCCGCAGGTTCTTATTTAGCAGGTCCTGACGATATTTATGTCAGCCCTTCTCAAATTCGTCGTTTTAACCTCCGTACTGGCGACACCATTACTGGCACCATTCGCCCGCCGAAAGAAGGCGAACGTTATTTTGCTTTACTTAAAGTCAATCAAATTAACTACGACACACCTGAAAATTCACGTAACAAGATTCTGTTTGAAAACTTGACGCCATTATTCCCGACTGAACAGTTGGTGATGGAGTTGGGCAATGGCACCACTGAAGATTTAACCACCCGTGTGATCGACTTAGTTGCACCGATTGGTAAAGGCCAGCGTTCAATTATTGTGGCTCCGCCGAAAGCGGGTAAAACCATGCTGCTGCAAAGCATTGCACAGTCCATCGTTCGCAATAATCCTGAAGTTATTCTGATCGTTCTCCTAATTGATGAGCGTCCAGAAGAAGTGACTGAGATGGAGCGTACGGTTCGTGGTGAAGTCGTGGCTTCTACCTTTGATGAATCTCCTGCACGTCACGTTCAAGTCGCTGAAATGGTGATTGAAAAAGCAAAACGTCTGGTTGAACATAAGAAAGATGTGGTGATTTTGCTTGACTCGATTACCCGTCTGGCACGTGCTTATAACACTGTGATTCCTTCATCAGGCAAAGTACTGACTGGTGGTGTGGATGCACATGCCTTAGAACGCCCTAAACGTTTCTTCGGTGCTGCACGTAATATCGAAGAAGGCGGTTCACTGACCATCATTTCTACTGCCCTGATTGAAACCGGTAGTAAAATGGATGAAGTGATTTACGAAGAATTCAAAGGTACAGGTAACCAGGAAATTACCCTTGATCGTCGTATTGCTGAAAAACGCGTGTTCCCTGCAATGAACATCAAGAAATCTGGTACTCGTCGTGAAGAACGCCTGATGTCAGAAGACAATCTGCGTAAAGTCTGGATTCTGCGTAAGCTGCTGCATACTCAAGACGAATTGGCGGCAATGGAATTCTTACTGGATCGTATGAAAGAAACCAAGACCAATGATGATTTCTTTGATCAGATGAAACGCAAAGCTTCAAATTAAAATTTTAAATGAAAGGTCATCTAAACGGTGGCCTTTTTTAGGTTGACATAAATTACAGAATGAAACAATGAAGCCTGATTTATGTAAACTTATTTTTAAGTTTTTGATTAATAAAATATTCAGATTAAAAATTGTATAACTTTTAAGTATTTAATAAGCCTTTCTCCAATCTAAATCTTTCATTCCATTGTTATTTTCTGTTAAAAACTTCTTATTTTTTATCGTTTTTCCGTACTTTTTTGATCATTGCCAGTAGCAATTAAAAATGCGCAGTGATAGCATATTTGCAGACCAGTTAGACTGCTCCTGCGTTGTTAGTCCCTAACACAATTAGGAACAATAAAAGCACTTAACAGACTAACTTTGGTTTTTTTTAATCTCAATTTTTAGAGAGTGATGCCATGTTATTCAAAAAAATCGCTATTGCTGCTGCAGTTGCTACTACTCTAGCTTTCGTTGGTTGTGCTAAAAAAGCTGACGACGCTGCTGCTGACGCTAACCAAGCTGCATCTGAAGCTGTAGAAGCTGCATCTGAAGCTGAAGCTGCTGCTGATGCTGCTGCTGTAGAAGCTACTTCTGAAGTTGCTGCTTCTGAAACTGCTGCTGTTGCTGAAGCTGACGCTGCTGCTGCTGTTGCTGTTGACGCTGCTGCTGACGCTACTGCTGCTTCTGAAGCTGCTGCTCAATAATCTTTTAGATTATTCAGTACAAAAAAAAAGAGAGCCTTTGGCTCTCTTTTTTTATTTTAAAAACTGGAACTTAACAATATTGATCCCAGTTTTTAAAAAAGCAGATCAGTTGACCTGCTCATTTCCCACACGTTGACGGAACTTCTGTCCGGCACGGAAGGTGACCACACGGCGTGCAGAAATCGGAATCTCTTCACCCGTTTTCGGGTTACGGCCCGGACGTTGACGCTTATCACGCAACTCGAAATTACCAAAACCCGAAAGTTTTACTTGCTCGCCTGAGATGAGCGCCTGGCTAATCTCATCGAAGAACAACTCAACCATTTGTTTTGCTTCACGACGGTTTAAACTCGTGAGCTCACTTAAATGATCAGCCATTTCTGCTTTAGTTAGTGCTGTCATGAAGCCCTCAATGTCGCTTGGTAAGTGTTTTCTAACACTTGAAGGATATTATCCATACCTGATTTAATTTCAGCATCTTCCAGTGTACGGCTTGGATGCTGCCAGAGAAGTGCAAATGCCAGTGAGCGTTTCCCTTCTTCTACTCCTTGTCCAGTGTACACATCGAACAACCAAGTTGAGTCTAAAAGCTCCCCGCCTGTTTTTTCGATAAGTCCCTGAATTTCGCTAACATTAATCTTATCACTAATTAAAAGCGCAATATCACGTCGAACCGATGGAAAACGTGATAATTCTGTAAAATTAGATACATAAGTTTGCAAAACAGCCGCTTGATCCAATTCTGCTACCCATGTGGTTGCCAGATCAAGTTCGTCTTCAAGTGAGGGATGTAAACGCCCCAAGTAACCAATTGATTGACCATTCACGAGAATTTCTGCGGATTGTCCTGGATGCAACCAGCTACGCTCTGAACGCACATATTCTACTTTGACACGACCAGCAGCCAAAATTTCTTCTACATCACCCTTAAAGTCAAAGAAGTCCATTGCAGCGGGTTTCACATGCCAAGATTCAGCATGACGTGAACCAGTCGCAATCAATGCAAAAGTTGGAATCTGTTTTAAATCATGGATGCCGCTGGCTTCTTGATAGTCAAAACGCAGACCGAGCTCAAAGAAACGTACACGGCTTTGCTGGCGGTTGACATTGTACTGAACACAAGGAATAAGGCTAGATAGCAAGGTTGAACGCATCACTGCCAAATCACTTGAAATTGGATTGGCTAATACTAATGGATTCACACTGGAATTAAGTTGCTTTTCAAGCTTTAGGTCTGCGAAGCTAAAGCTGATCGCTTCTTGGTAACCTAAAGTTACCGCGGTTTGACGGAGTTGGCCCAATTCAAACTGATCTTGGTATTTCGCCAGCTTCACATCAATCACAGGCAGGCTGATTTGAATATTGTCATAACCGTGAATACGCGCCACTTCTTCGATCAAATCTTGGTAAATCACCATATCATAACGATGTGATGGCGGTACCACTGACCACTCGCCTTCTGCTTTTACTGTAACTTCACAACCTAAACGGCTTAAAGCATCAGTAATGAACGCTGAGTCAACACTATAACCCAGCAGTTGATCGACTTGTGCCTGATTCAACTCAATTGCGTCGCGTGTTGGCAATAATGCTGCATTTTCGGCAACTGTAATTGGTCCAAACTCACCGCCCGCAAGTTCCGCAATCAATTGTGATGCGCGGTGCATAGCGATCAATGGCAATTCAAAATCGACACCACGTTCATAACGCTGAGAAGCATCGGTATGCAAGCCAAAGCTACGTGCACGACCCGCAATATGCAGTGGCGCGAAGAATGCAGATTCCAGGAAAATTTCAGTGGTTGCATCGCTGACTGCTGAAGACAAGCCGCCCATAATACCGGCAATGGCTAATGCTTTTTCATCATCTGCAATCACCATCACTTTTTCGTTGAGTTCAACTTCTTGTTCATTGAGCAAAACTAACTTTTCAGCTTCCGTCGCTTGACGTACATGTACCGCACCTTGAACTTTACCGCCATCAAATGCGTGTAGCGGTTGACCCAGCTCCATCAGCACATAGTTGGTAATATCGACCAGAATGCTGTGCTGACGAATACCTGAACGCGCCAATGCTCTCTCCATCCATACAGGAGTCACAGCCTTGGTATTGACGTTCTTGATGACACGACCCAAGTAACGTGGGCAGCCTTCAGTCGACACAACGACTTTCTTTTCGTCGCTAATAGTCGCAGCTACTTCTTTAATTTCAGGGGCAGTCACTGGCAATTGGTTAATCACACCAATCTCACGTGCGATCCCGCGAATACTGAAACAGTCACCACGGTTTGGTGTGATGCTGATATCAATCACGTTATCGTCTAGATCTAGATATTCACGGATATTCACGCCTACAGGTGCATCCGCAGGAAGCTCTAACAGACCATCAATTTTATCTTCCAAATCAATTTCTGAAGCGCCGCACAGCATGCCTTGTGACTCGATACCACGTAGCTTGCCTTTCTTGATTTTGAAATCACCCGGAAGTACTGCACCAATGGTCGCAACCGGTGCTTTCATGCCAGCACGTACATTTGGCGCACCACATACAATTTGTAGAGGCTCACCTGAACCGATATTGACAGTGGTCACACGCAAGCGATCTGCATTAGGATGTTGTTCTACCGTCAGGACTTCCCCCACCACTACGCCAGTAAAGGGTTTAGCTGCAGGCGCAAGTTCATCCACTTCCAGACCCAACATGGTCAGTTGATCAGAAAGTTTTTCGCTATCGATGGCTGGGTTAACCCATGTGCGTAGCCAATTTTCGCTAATTTTCATTGATATAAAACCTGTAATTCAAATCTCTAGAATCCCCCTCTGCTCCCCATTTTCCAAAGGGGGAGAACTCCATCTATTTCGCGGAGTCCCTCTCCTTTTTAAAAGAAGAGGTTAGGAGAGGATTATTAAAAAGTTTTAAGCAAACTGGCGTAAGAAACGCACATCGTTTTGGAAGAACATACGTAAGTCATTTACGCCATAACGCAGCATTGCAAAACGTTCAACACCCAGACCAAAAGCAAAGCCTTTGTATTTTTCAGGATCAATGCCTGCAGCTTGCAGCACATTCGGATGCACCATACCGCAGCCTAATACTTCTAACCAGCGACCGCGTTCATCCATAATATCCACTTCCGCACTTGGCTCGGTGAACGGGAAATAAGATGGACGGAAACGTACTTTCAAATCTTTTTCGAAGAATTCGTTCAGCAGGTTAATCAGCAAACCTTTAAGTTCCGCGAAGCTGGTATTTTCAGCCACGTATAAACCTTCGATCTGATGAAACATCGGTGAGTGGGTTTGATCCGAATCACAACGGTAAACACGGCCCGGACACACGATCTGGATTGGTGGCTGCTGTGTTTCCATGGTACGAATCTGCACACCAGACGTATGCGTACGCAGCAAATGGTTCACATCGAAATAGAAGGTATCGTGCATGGCACGCGCCGGGTGATGACCCGGAATATTCAGTGCTTCAAAGTTGTGATAGTCATCTTCAACTTCAGGACCTGTTGCAACCGTAAAACCTGCCTTGGTAAAGAACTGGCAAATACGCTCTTGCACCTGGGTCACTGGATGGATACTGCCCACCTGTTGGCCACGACCTGGTAAAGTAATATCAATGGTTTCGCTTGCCAGTTTTTGTTCTAAGGCAGCTTTATGCAATTCTGCCTGACGTGAGGTCAATGCAGCGGTAATAGTTTCACGTACAGCATGGATTTGTGCGCCGAAGACTTTACGTTCTTCAGGATCCATTTTACCAAGCGACTTAGATTGTTCCGCGAGCTGGCTTTTTTTCCCCGTAAATTGCACTCGTACTTGATCAAGTGCAGCAAGGTCTTGAGCTGCTGCAATCGCAGCGAGCGCTTCAGTGGTCAGGGCTTCCAGTGACATAGTAACTCTCAAAGCAACAGGTTAAAAAATATTTTAAAAACCCCACATTCTAACAGTTTTTAGACACTTTGATGAAGATGCGTTTTAAGGAAAATTAGATTGGCATGATTAAATATAAAAAGTATAAGATAAACACAATATCAATCAGATCAAATCACTATGGCACTCGATCAAATTTGGAAACAGCAACTAACCCTCGTCACTTACGGCAATGAGTATTTGACTCAAGACCTGAGTTTCAATCGTTGGATTCAACATTCCATTTTTAATCAGCATCAGTTTGCCTTTCGGGATCTGATATCACAACACCTGCTGGCCCAGCATTTCCAGATCTGGCTGGAAGGCCTGAAAAAACAAGGCGTGCGTCGCCTCAGCTTGCATCGCTCTGATTTACTGGTTGATGAAAAAAATCCGAATGCCAATATCGAGCTATTACCACTGGCGCATTTTATTGTCAGTCATGGCGCTAAAACCAAAACTGCCTGGATCATCGGCAAGGAACTGCCTGAATGGTACAGCGCAGACAATGATTACGAAGCACCTAAATCACAGCAATCCCCTTTACGCCATGAAACATTCTGGTGTTATGAGCTAAATCCTAAACTGGCCAAGCGCATTGATGTCGATCTGGAAGCCCCAAACTGGGATGATATTCAGGCCTATACCGATCATGAACTGTTTGAAAGTAGCCTTGCCCAAGATTTTACCGAACCTGCATATACCAATTTGCCTTATTACGGCACCATGCCTGCCATTCAAGCCGATAGCGAAAGTCATTTGGCCTTAATTCCCACTGACTATTCAGCGGATTATGCTCACCAGACTTTGTACCGCCTAGACGCCTTAAATGACTTTATTCAAACGAAAATCCAGCATCCCTATCGTGCAGATGGCGAAGTACTCAGCCCGGAGCAGCAACTTAACCTGCGACATTTTTCGCAAAAAATTGATGATTTAAGTGCTAAATTCATCAGCAAAGTCGCCAATCACTATAAAACTGCACAGCTAACACCAAAAGTTGCACCTGACCCATTTGTCGGTATGAGTACCGAAGACCGCTCACCAAAAATTTCTAAAGCAGAAAAACCTCAGGCCCCAGGAAAATCCAGTTCGTCTGCAAATGTGCTGACCTTAATTGTGATTACCGTGATTATCTGTCTGATTGGCTACTATTTCGGCCTTTAACATTTTACCAGAAAAGATTGAACATCCCGGGCAGAATTCAATGGAGATGTTGATACTCAGGAGCAGACATCAGCTTGAAGTAATACTGACGATTTTTGTGATGAGTTTTGATCATACAACCTATTATAAAATTGAGGTGAAGCATCTGCCTGAAAATTTCAGCATTGTTTGAATAAGCCAAAGCTGTTATTTGCTGATCGCCCGGAAATGCTCTCTTAATTGACCGATGGATATATTGAGATAAAAGGATAAATCTAGCCAGATCACGGTATCAATCTCCGCCCATTTGACCGGAATGCTACGCGTATAATTACCATCGATCATATAACTGGATTTCACCCTGCCCTATATTTTTGTCACTGATGTTAGCTCGAGCACTAAATTATTTCCCATGATCCGGGTGGATTAAAAGTTAGAGATTCCATTGATAATATAAGTCTTTAAGATTTTCGCCCAGATCACTGGCATCTCCTTCACTGACAAAATAGGCGCCGGTCTTTTCATAAAAATAACGACTGGAATTCAGGTTCAATATGCTGCATTGCATATGCTGATAGGATTTTTCTCGACTTAAACCCAGACCCAATTAAACCAAATCACGTCCAATGCCGCGACCTTGAATATTTTGAAGCAAATAAAGTGCTCTCAATTCACTGATTGGCGCATCTACCGGAAAATTAAAGGCAGCAAATCCGAGCACCTGAGCATTTTCTTCATAGACAAATACCCGTCGATTTTCCTGTTCAAGCACAGAACGCCACAAAGTGGCTCTTTGTTCTACACTCAACTCATCGAGAATTTCTGGTTTAATGACATTTTGATAGCTTTCACGCCAGCTTTGTACATGCACTTGGGCAATCGGCAGGACATCGTGTTGGGTGGCAAGTCGAATCATTATTTTTAAGCCTTATTTTTGATTATGCAATTTAACAATGACTAAAAAATATAAGATTTACAATACTGATTTTTAAATAATATTTAAAATGACTACTTTTATTTAAGCATAAAAAAAGACCACCAAATGGCGGTCTTTTTTCAAGTCATAAAGACTTATGCAGCCAATGCATCTTTAGCTTTAGAAGCTAAAGCAGCAAACGCAACTGCGTCATGCATAGCGATGTCAGCAAGTACGCGACGGTCGATAATCACTTGAGCTTTTTTCAAGCCAGCGATCATACGGCTGTACGACAAACCATTTTGACGAGCACCAGCGTTGATACGTGCAATCCACAAAGCGCGGAATTGACGTTTCTTCTGACGACGGTCACGGTAAGCATATTGACCAGCTTTGATTACCGCCTGGAACGCTACGCGGTAAACGCGTGAACGAGCACCATAGTAACCTTTAGCGCGAGCAAGAATTTTTTTGTGACGGCGATGAGCCTGTACACCACGTTTTACACGAGCCATTTATAATCTCCTTAGATGTACGGGCACATACGACGAACTGAAGCAACGTCACTTACGTGAACCATTACACAGCCGCGCAATTGACGAATACGCTTAGCAGATTTTTTGGTCAAAATGTGGCGTTTGAACGCTTGTTTACGCTTAAAACCGTTAGCAGTCGCTTTAAAGCGTTTAGCTGCACCACGGCGAGTTTTCATCTTAGGCATAACAACCTCTTTTGAACACCTGTTCGGCTCGTTTGCACCATTACAAAACGACCTGCAGGTAAGGGAGCGAGTATTCTAAAGCATCTTTGTTTAAAACAAAAGCATCTTCAGCCAATAAGCGAATTTAAAGAATGATTTTAGGATTTCAGTCTGAAAAAATATCCAAGACTGAATCAGGAAAATTATTTTCAAGTTTAGAACATGGCAAAGGCCGCATAGACAAACAGATAACGTCCAATTTTAGCGATGCTGACCATCAGCAGAAAACGGACGAGGTTTTCTTTTAATAGTCCCGCAATCAGGGTAATCGGATCACCAATGATAGGCACCCAGCTCAGCAGTAAAGACCAGTAACCATATTTCTGATAGGTCTTTTGCGCCTTGAGCATCTTATCTGCTGAAACCGGGAACCACTTTTTATTTTTATAATGTTCAATCTTGAGACCCAGATACCAGTTCACACAAGACCCCAGAATATTGCCCAGACTGGCCACGGCAATTAACAGCACTGCATGCTGCTTGTTCTGCACTAAAAGCCCCAGCAAAACCGCTTCAGACTGTAAAGGTAGTAAGGTCGCTGCACCAAAGGCCGACAGAAACAGTAAAAATAGGCTCATTACAGCATTAATGGCTCAAGCCCATTTTTTTCTTGGCTTTACTGTATTCCCAACTGGACCAAACGACTGCCGTCACCATCGCCATGATCCGCGCCCACTTATACTGCTCATTGAGCGGTGCAATTGCAGCACGGAGAATCTGCTGATCTTTGGTATTTAGGGCAGCAATCACCTGATCGATATGCACAATTTCAGCAACATACAGCACTAAACATGCAGCAATGCCGAAAAGAATGCTCCAGTAAATTCGGGTATTACTTTCAACAATCTTGGTAAAGTTCAGAAGAAAATCGTTCATATATCCATCCAATAAAAAACCACCGTAAGGGTGGCTTTATTTGCTTAAGGCTATTTTAACATAAAGGCAGACGCTTAACTGACCTGTATTGCCAACGCTTTCTGAACCGCAGGACGAGCATTCAAACGATCGATATATTTGGAAACTTCAGGATAGTCTTCCAGAGTGATCTGCTGCCAGTCATGCCGTAATAACCAAGGGAAAATGGCCATATCTGCAATCGAGTATTCGCCAGCCACATACTCCTGCCCGACCAGCTGTTTATTCAACACCCCATATAAACGCTTGCTTTCATTGACATAGCGCTCTGTGGCATAAGCAATCCGCTCAGGTGCAAAACGGCTAAAGTGATGATTTTGCCCGAGCATCGGCCCCAAACCGCCCATTTGCCACATCAGCCACTGTTCGACCTGAATACGCTTCACTTCATCAGTTGGATAAAACAGACCTGTTTTGCGACCTAGATATTGCAAAATCGCACCTGACTCAAAAATTGAAATGGCGCGGCCATGTGGCCCATCCTGATCAACAATTGCCGGGATTTTATTATTGGGAGAAATAGCCAGAAAATCGGACTGGAACTGGTCATTTTCCAGAATATTGATGGGAATAATTTGATATTCCAGCTCCATTTCTTCTAGAGCAATACTAATTTTATGGCCGTTGGGGGTGCTCCAATAATATAAATCGATCATTTTCTTTTAATACTCCCTGCACTTTTGCTGTGCGATGATGTACTCAACATAGAGGATTTAGAAAGAAACAACAAGCCTGCATTTAAAAATTATTTTTCAATAAATATCAAAATCTTATTAGGGCGTGTCCTCATTTGGCTTTACACCAAATAAATATGCAAGCAATGTAAATCATAGACTGGTAATTTCGTGCAAGCTTATCAAATCGGGTTGCAATCGCTCGGAAA